>JAIULY010000132.1 GCA_022565875.1 Schleiferiaceae bacterium
CCCTTGCGCGAGCGCCGCGAAGACATTCATTTGTTGTTTCGAAAATTTGCCCGCGATTTTTCGGACAAATACCATCACCCACCCATACGATTGACTGAGACGGCTGTACAATTATTGGAGCGGTATCATTGGCCGGGCAACATTCGGCAATTGCGGAACTTGGCTGAGCAAATTAGCGTTATTGAACGTGGCCAGGAAATATCTGAGGAAATTCTGCGTACTTATATCCCCGAATTAGGTGGGAATACCCTGCCTGCCATTTCAAAGTACACATCAAGTCAGTTCGACTTTGAAGGGGAAAGAGAAATGATTTACAAGGCCTTGTTCGATTTAAAAGCCGATGTAAATGACTTGCGGAAATTGGTATTGGAAATGGCACAACACACGGATATTGAAGCGGTGAAAGCAGATAATCCCAACCTATTTCACCGCATCATTGAAGCCGAGAACACACCTCCCACTCGAGAGCATAGAGCTGCTGAGGAAAATTACCCTATTAAAAGTAATTACATGCCCATCATAGAACGCCCAGACTCCGTTCGACGTGAAGATTTTTTGGACGGTGAAACGGTGGAAGAGGAAAACCTCAGCTTGCTAGATAAAGAAGTCGAAATGATACGCAAATCCCTGGAGCGGCACCATGGACGGCGCCGCGAGGCGGCAGAGGAACTCGGTATTTCTGAAAGAACGTTGTACAGAAAGATTAAACAATTCAATTTATCCTAAATGAGAAAGTTGCTCGCCATTTGTACGGTTTTGTCCCTTGCGATAGCTTGCTCGGGCGGCTATTCCTTTACAGGAGGGGATATTGGTGATGCAAAGACCTTTGGTGTGAAGAACTTCCCCAATTATGCGGACTTAGTCAATCCTAACTTAAGCCAAGAAGTGACCGAAGGCTTGCGACAAATTTTCTTGAATCAAACTCGATTAAAACTAGTTGATTTACAACCTGATATGGAATTTGAGGGCAGTATAACAGGATACACCATTGTACCGATTTCTGCGCAGGCTAATGAAACTTCTGCACAAAACAAGCTGACTGTCACGGTAAATGTTATCTTTACCAACCATTTGGACGCTGAAAAAAGTTATGATCAGACGTTCAGTCGCTTCCGCGATTTTAATGCAGACGTTCCTTTCTCTGATGTAGAAGAAACGCTCGTGCGCGAGATTGTGGAAGAGTTGTGTGAAGATATTTTGAACAAGGCAATTGTAAATTGGTAATTTTTGGATAAAGCAACCTTCCATAAGTGGGTAACCCAACCGGAAACCATCACCGCAGCTGACCAACGGGCGCTGCAAGAGGCTGCGCAATTGTACCCCTTTGCCGCGGTGATTCAGTTGCTGTATTTGCGATCGCTACAAGTAGACCAGAATTACTTATTTCAACCCCAGCTCAAGCGCACCTCGCTCGTGAACAACAATCGGAAGGCCTTGTATCATTTTGTGCAAAACGGCAAGGTTGAGGCCCCTCAAGAAGGGGCACTTGCCGCACATTTGCAACAAGATACTTCGGTACTGTCCGAAGAACCAGCTACTCCAACGCCAACGCCTGATAAGCCGGCAACTCTTGTTACTGCTCCGCTAAAAGAAGAAGTGGAAAAGACGCCTGAAGTCGTGCGTGACACTGAAGAAACGACAGCTCCCGCTCCGCCCGTTGCCGCTGCCCAGAAACCAGCCGCCTCGGCGCCCCAACAACCGCCAGGCAAAACAGCCACTACTATTAGTGCCTCAGGAGAAATCTCTATTGATCTCGACCGTTTAGACCCTCGAACCCGGGCCGTTATTGAGCGCAGTATGGCATTGCGCAAAAAGATCAAGGCAGACGAAGCAGCGAACGTCACTCCTGCTACTACACCGGAGAAGGAAGCCTCGCAAAGAAACGAAGACCAAGTCACAACAAACACCAACCCGGTAGCCTCCCCAGCAGGTGTTTCAGGGGCTTCACCCGCTGCTGCTGCACCTACATCGGAAGCGCTCACTCCCGCTTTGCTAGAAGCACCAGATGCCGCGTCGGTAAATACAGATCATACCGAGGTAGAAAAACTATCCGAAGACATCGGAGCCCCTGCAAGTGAGGTGCGTGAAAGTGAAGTTGTAGATCAAGTAACAGCCGAAGACACAGCCCAGCCAACAAATGCAGCAGCCAAAGAAGTTGCGCAATTGGAAACACAAGAGATCGTTGCGGAAACACCGCTTGAGTCCACCGTTAAATCGGCATCAAAACCATTACTTTCATTTGAGTCAGATACCACCACAACAGACACGATCCCAGGCAAACAAGAGGAGTCCATCCCCTCCAATTTGTTGCAGTTTTCGGCAGACGAAATAGAGCATCCAGAGGATATAGTGGGCGAAGAAGCACCTACAGCGGTCGTAAATCCGTCGTTTTTACCTCACGAGGCCATAGAAACTGACACAGATGAAGAACTGGTTGGGCATTCTTTTGAAGAGTGGTTGGCCTTGGCTGAAAGGGGGCTGCAACAAGAAAAATCCCCCTCGTCTGTGGTAGAAAAAATCAATCGCATAGATGCATTTATCGAAAAAGTAGCTGATTTAAAGCCTTCAAAAGAAGAGTTTAACAAGAAGGGATTGAATGTGGCAGCCCTTACGCTGCGCGGGGAGGAGAGCTATATGACAGAGACGTTGGCCAATATTTACGTCCAACAAAAGCACTATGAAAAAGCAATTGGAGCTTTTGAAATTTTAGCTTTGAAATATCCCGAAAAAAGTAGTTTCTTTGCCGACCGAATTGAAGAAGTGATACAACTCAAAAATTATACTAAATAATGACTACGCTATTTGTTGTCCTAATTGCTTTGGTAAGCATTTTATTGATCTTGGTAATAATGGTTCAGAACCCCAAAGGCGGCGGGTTGTCATCAGCATTTGGTGGTGGCGGTACGCAGATGTTGGGAGGTGTGCAAAAATCCACAGATTTACTCGATCGTGCTACTTGGGCATTGAGCATCGCTTTGTTGGTTTTGGTGTTGGCAGTAAACATGTTCAATGGGCCAGAAACCTTGAATCCCATCGATCGTGAAACCCTCACCGAAGAAGCAGCTGATTTATTACCGAGAAACACGCAGCAAGCACCTGCAGGCACGCCCATAGAAGCTACAGAAATGCCTTCGGCTATAGAAGAATAAGCGAAAGTATCTTTTTACAATACAAAAGCCATCTCATAATGAGGTGGCTTTTTTTGTGTGTTAAAACAAAAATTCGTTCACAATACATGAGTACCCAATCTCAAAACTGGTAAAAACTCATGAACGCGTCCTCAAAATTGTAGCCCGTTGAGTTTTCTGCTTACGAAGCCTTGGTTACGAGTAGGTCAACTCCCTGCCAAGAGCCCGCGTTTCATTGCATAAAGCGCCGGGGTATCACCGCTTCTGAGCGTTTCTGGAGTAGAGGGGGATTTATCAATTGAAAGTCTTGTGCTAGCGATTAGCCGGATAATTATAAACGAAAGCATTAATTTGGCTGCGAGTTTTAAGGCTAAAACTTGTTTGCAAATCGGGGCTGTGCTTTTAAATGTTTATGGTTATTTTTACAAGCCATTTTTTTTGTTTAGAAACTCAAAAGTATGCCACAAGGAGCGCTGTTACGTCATTGTTCTAATTTTTCTTGGTTACTCCTGATTTGAAAATTATATGATGCGCGAGTAAAGGATTTTTCGCTCCAGTTATTTTGGATTGCACATCAAATATTGATGAAAATGACAATGAGGTTCACATATATTGTGGTGGTAAGTTTGTTACTTGCATGCCAAACTGAGAGGAGTCTTTTGAATTTCTCTCTAAAAAGGTCAAACCAGTTTATGGACAAGTATGCAAGCGACTTTTTGCGGGACGAAGCACTATTAAAATATAACTACCATCCTAGGTCTCAATTTGTATATGTAACGGACGCTACAAATAGGTATACGGTTTTTCCGAGAAAAAACGAAGTTGACGTAATTTGCTCATCAGATAGTTGTGAATTAATCGAGCCGTTTAATAGTAAGCCTTTGAAATTACCAGAGGGTAGATACACCCTGAAAAGCGATTGTATTTTAACGGAAGTAAGCTATGATTCATTCATACAAAAAATGCATGCGTTTGAAATTAGTCCAGTAGACTACTTTAAGACTTTAAAAAAACGAATTAAGGAATACGGTGTACTTGCCTACCACAGGTCAGCTGAACAATCATTTGTAAAGGTTTATCTGTCTGTTGAGTATTATCTTATTCACACGCAAGAAATTGAGAGACATATTCACGAAGACGAAATTGTAAAAAGTTACCCAGACAATTGGTATTTCGTAAAAATGAAGCGGCAGTTAGATGCAGGTTAAGGCGGTGCAAAAACGCTGCAACTGCAAAACCACTTCGTATTTTTGGTCGATTAGGTTGGTTTGTTTGCAGAGGAATGTTGATTGCGTTTCAAAAATCCGGAGCATTTAGACCCACCCAAAAAGCAACCAATACAAGACGGAGCAGGGTAAAGGGGGGCATTTTTTGTTGTTCAATATACTGCTCTGCAGCCAAAGCACGCCACAAGTTACCCCATCGTGTAGCATGTGGGTGCCGTTTGGGTCTGGAAGGATGAATTTAGTTTGGACATTATCAAAACAAGACACTGAAGGGGTCAAATGTATATAGCAATTAAAGAATCAGCTTCACATCCGACCCCGAAGTGGGTCGCATGGTTTGTCCCTGAATTTCCGCAAACTACAAATAGGGTAACGGGTAGGTCAACATGCTCTGGAATATCCACCTTAGTCATATGTTAACAACTTCAATAGTCCGTTTTTCAATTGCAGTGCCAATTCAGTGGGGACAAAAAAATGAAAAGCCCTGATTAACCAGGTACAATCAAAAATAGTATATTAGCCAAGCCGCTGCAAAGAATAGCAAGCGACACCGTGAGCCTACTTGAGTGAACGGAATGGACTGCGAATCAATCGCGAATACGAAAGTAATTTTAAGCAATTGCGAACAAATCTCTCTGTTTAACTCGATTGTTTTGCGTTTTTAAGCATCTTTATGAAAGTAATTTCGCCCATACTTATACTTGTTTTGATCGTAATATCGTGTGACTTTTCGCCACATGAAAAAGAGATCAGAATGTATGGGACAGCACAAGATAAGAATGACAGCTTATTCGTTTCTCTCCGATTATCCGATTTTGATAACTACGGAAAATTACTCGAACGAATTACAACCATTGACTGTAACGACAGTGTTGCACAGATTATAATTGAAGATGAAAACGTCCAGAGAGTTGTTTTTCCTTTAATTGAGTGCAAGCCCCCACCTTTCTGTCCAAAGTCAAGTCATTATGCTACAATAGTGAATGGGAAAGCATATCATTATTCTTCCCTTGACCTAATTGATTTTGACTTATTACAAACTATTATACAAAAAGACTATGCCCTTGACTTTAAAGGTGCTGTCACAATGTATCTTGTTATTATTGAAGCGAACCCTGAAGAAAATACCAATGGCGTAGAGGATTTTATTCTCCATTTAACTAGAGAGTTCGATGCCATAGAAACAAACTTATATTTAAACATTGCTCTATGGACAACAGTGATGTCGCCTCCTCCTCCTCCAAATGAGCTTGAAGATATTTGAAAATAAAACAGGACACCAGAATAACGAAGAAAGTTTTTGGTGGGTGAACGCTGCCAGTAAAGTTTTTGCACCATAACCAGCTTTGGTTCCAGTGGGTAGAAAATGCTTCCAAAGCCGCCAAAAATCATCTGCACAAACCGCTAGGTAAAAGGCAAAAAGACACTCAGACAAAATAAATTGCGGCATACTCGCTCAAGATGTGATTTTTTCACTAAATTTGCGTATTAATACAGTAAAAAAATGTTAATTAGATTCACGATTGAGAATTATTTGTCATTTAGAGAAAGACAAATTTTTTCATTGATCCCAGGAAAAGGCTCACTTAAGTCACATCATAAATCGACGTCAATAAAAGGAGTCTCTGTTCTAAAAGCAGGAGTTATTTATGGTGCAAATGCTTCAGGTAAATCAAACCTGATAAAGGCAATAGACTTTGGAAGAAATACAGTCTTAAAAGGAACTAAGCCTGAGCAGCCAATTAGTACAAGCTTTTATAAGCTTGATAAAAAATTCTTAGACAAGCCTACATATGTTGAGTATGAAATACAGCATAAAGGAAAGAATTATGCTTATGGATTTATTCTCAATGCCAAAGAGATTGTTGATGAATGGCTGTTTGAAATAAACAGGTCAAGTGAAACAAAAATATTTGAGCGTAAAAACACAACTGAATATGACTTAGATTTTCTTTTTAAGAAGAATAAAACATCAGAGGAAAAACAATTTTTAGCGTTTACAGCAAAAGGGACACCTAGAAATCAACTATTGCTTTCACAAATCAGAAATACGAATGTCACGGACAATGTTACTGACATTCAAGACATTTTAAATGTTATCGATTGGTTTCAGAACGCTTTAACAATTGTATACCCTGGGACAAAGAACATTAGTAAAAAATTTGAATTACACAAAGACACCAATCTTCAACAAGTATTCAAAGATATGCTGGAGTATTTTGATACAGGAATTGATGGGATTGAATTTAAAGAAGTTGATTTTGAGAAAATTGATATTCCTACAGAGGTCAAAGAAGATATTAAAAACGATTTATTTAGTGAAAAATCTGAAAAAACAAGTGCCTTCCTATCAAATCCTCAAGATGACAAATATTATGTGATTTCCAAAATAGACCAATTAACAGTTCAAGCTAAGCTACTCAAAACTAAGCACAAGATAATTGGTGGTGGTTACGAACTCTTTGATTTGAAGGATGAGTCGGATGGTACAAGAAGAATTATGGACTTAATACCATTAATGATAGATTTTTTTAGGGGAGGAAATGTGTTTATAGTTGATGAAATCGAAAGGAGTTTACACCCTAACTTAGTTAGAGACTTTTTTGAATTTATTTTGGACAAGTGCGAAAATATAAACAGTCAACTCATTGTTTCCAGTCACGAAGTGACACTGTTAACACAAAAACTACTAAGAAAAGATGAAATTTGGTTTACTGTAAAGAACAAAGAAGGTGCAACAAAACTTCATTCATTGGAGGACTACAATGTCCGCTTTGACAAAGAAATAGTGAAAGATTACTTACTAGGACGATTTAAAGGTGTACCAAAACTAGGTAATAGAAATCAATTGTCCATTTTACCAATTCACGAATAAGCTATGCCAAGAGAACCTATTCCATTAGTTCGTGAAGGAGGATTCCTTGAAGCTGAGAAAATGTTTATTTTGTCTTATGAGGGCAAAATAAGTGAAAAGAAATATTTTGAAGATTTTAGAAATTCAGAATTATTTAATGACAGTGGTTTAATTGAAGTTATCTCATTGAAAAGACCAACAAACAGAGGCTCTGACCCGATTAGCGTAAAAAAGCTTCTTCAAGAAGCTAAGAAAGAATATCGCTTCAAAGATACTGATGAATTTTGGCTAATAATTGATAGAGATGATTGGGAGGAGATTCACAATCATAGTTTTGATAACTTGGTAGCTGATTGCAAAAAAGAAAATAATTTCTTCTTAGCAATGAGTAATCCTTGCTTTGAAATTTGGTTAGTCCTTCACTTAAAAGATATTAATGAGTTTAATGAAGAAGAAAAGAGAAGGATAATGGCTAATGAAAGAATCAGTAATAGCAAAAACTATATCGACACTGTATTAAGCGAAATTCAAGGAAGAGGTTATAATAAAAGACCAAAGCCAGAGATTTTTCTACCTTTAACAAAAACAGCTATTGACAGAGTAAAAGCACTTGACGATGAAAACCAAGACTACCCAAAACAACTAGGGACACATATTTTTAAACTAATTGAAAAATTGATGATTTATGAATGAAGGCCGAATGCCTAATATTCATTCGAGTTAGCCAAAGCACAAAAAAAATAACTTGTAAGTATACTTAAAAATTTACGGATCTTGTCCCGAGCAAAGTTTTACCAGACGATTTGTTTATTCAGTAATCCAATAGGTGGCTGTAATATTACAAAAAATGTATTCCTTCCGCAGCTTGAACGTGATGTCGCATAGTTCGGTAATGAATTTCCTCAAACTACCAAATCCCACAGATAGGGTAACAGGTAGGTCAACATGCTCCGGTATATCCACCCCGTTGAGGTAGGGTTCTTATGTCGCCTTACTAGCTATCCACATGCCCTCCTTTTGGGCTTGTACTTGCTCCTGACAGAAAAGTGGCTCACTA
>JAIULY010000133.1 GCA_022565875.1 Schleiferiaceae bacterium
TGAGTCTGCTCCGAAAAGGATGATTTCAATCAAAATCGACGCGGAGGGAATTTTTGGACCGGAGCTAACTGGTTGTTAGTGAGGATTCAAAAATTTCCCGACAAGGATGAGTTTGGCAGAAAGGGACTTTTCGGAGGGGGCTCATTAATGGGGCCACCACCACAAATATTATAAGTTTCAGGTATACCATAGAAGTCATAACGCATGATGGAAATTCTAACATAGTGCCATATCTAAATTCTCCATATTCATACACGCGTCCAAACGAACCCTTTTCCACTAGAAGCGCTCACACGGGCAATCCTCACTCAGGAAATGATGATTATCGGCAAAATATTCAACAACCTGCGGGAGCAACAAAATATGTAACCACTACGAGAATTCTAACAAGGAATGGTTGTGCGCATACTTTACCACAAAGAGCAACAAATTCTTTCAGAGGAGGGGAGATGGAATTGACAGCTCACACGCCAATAACAGATTATCCACATAGTGTTTCGATCCAATCTAGTGATTGGCGCGTAACCTTTTTTGAAAACTGTAACTAATTTTAAAACCCATTATAATATGAAAAAGTGTTTGTTAGGAGTCATTTCTCTACTCAGTTTACTCGGCTGTCAGAAGGACAAAGATTATTTAGATCAGAAAAAAAATCCAGCCTTCTCTTTTATGGATGTGATTCAGTTTTCTGATGAATCTGATTTTTATGTCCTTACTTCAGTTGCTACCCCTGATGGTGACGATTTTAATGAATTTTCTTTAGATAGAGGTAGTGCGATAATTCAAGGAGCCTCAGGAGCTGAAATTTTTGTTGGAGAATTAACGGTTGCAGGGATAAACATCCCATTCGTTGATAATCGATTTTATAGCTATTCGGATACGAGTTTTAGACCTAGTAATGTCTCTGGTCAGACGATAAACTACACGCTTGCAGGTGTGGGCTTCCCCTCATTCAGTGCTCCTAAATATGTTCCACAACAAACCTCATTAAATTTTGACCCTCCTGTCGATACTCGCTTGTCTCGCACTGAAAATCTCACAATTGAATGGACTCCAGATCCACTTTTGCCAGAGAATGCAATGGCAGGCTTTCTTTTGTTTTTCAGCGAAGGTCTTGATGAGAATCCTATTCCCACTGTTCAAAAAATCTATCAAGTCCTAGATAGTGATGGAAGCCTAACTATTTCAGGTAGTGATTTTTCAGTTTTCTCGGAATGTTCTGGTATCCATATTATGTTTCTTCGTGGCTATAATCAAACTGAGACCATTGAAGGCAAGGTTGTCGATTTTCGTTTTATTGGGCATACTTACAGTGGATTTCGCTTCCAAAACTAAGGTGTACCCCTTTTGAAGAAGTGCCAACTGTATAGCAGCTTATTTTTGGGTTTTATATCCAAGCCCCTGCCTCTCCCAACCCAAAGAACAATTTGTTCACGGAAAAATCAACGGTTGAGTTTGTTTCGATAAGGATGATTTCAATCAAAAGCGAAGTAGAGGGAATTTTTTGATCGGAACTAACTAACTAACTGTTAGTGATGATTCACAAATCTTCCTGTAAGTCAACGTTTGGCAGCAAGAGACTTTGCAGCGGGGCTCAACGGTTGTGGCTTGTTATTTTGAGTAATGTCGATCAACCAATTAAGTGCCAGAGTGATTGCCAATGTTGCCTGTGGATTCATCATGGGGTTTTTATGGATTTGTGAATGAACCCATCTGAAAAGGAATACAAGGCTCATCATTGTGTTATATTTTTTATATTTAGAAAGGTGAGTAGATCTCGAAAATTGGAAATCTGAGATCGAATGATTGGGGCACAGCGTCTCTTTACCTAAGCCTGCTCCAAAAAGTCCTTTCCTACCAAAATCTTCCTTTTCGGAGTGGGCTCAATTATGGTAAGGTGATTTTTTATAAGAAATAGCAATTTTTGTAGTAGCTGAAAGTGCTACTCCTTAAAGCGATTGCTAGTGACTTGAGTGCTGTGGTAAATGTGAGGTTTTTATTCAGTGTCTTGTGTGTTTATTCCGTCTTTAAACTGTTTTTTAAACTCGTTTTCTAGCCTTAGTTTTGCAAACTGTTGGCGAAACGCAATTTTTTAAAGAAGTTGTAATGATTTGCGGTTGTTGACGACCTATTGTTTTCTTGAATTCATTAATCTAAAAACACACTCGATGAAGCGAATCACTAGCTTGTTGATGCTTTCTCTTTTTGGCCTTAGTCTTGTCGGTCAAAACAAAATTGATTACCTTGAGTACACCCTTGATAATGGTTTACACGTAATCTTACACCAAGACAACACCACACCTGTGGTTGCTGTATCTGTATTGTACCACGTTGGAAGTAAAGACGAGGTAGAAGGCAGAACGGGGTTTGCGCATTTTTTTGAACACCTTTTATTCGAGGGTTCTGAAAACATTGAGCGCGGCGAATACATGAATTTGGTTTCGGCTAATGGTGGCAACTTGAACGCCAATACCTCAAGCGATCGCACTTTCTACTACGAGGTGTTGCCTTCCAATCAATTGGAGTTGGGCTTATGGATGGAAGCTGAGCGCATGCTTCACGCCAAAATCGATGAAATTGGTTTGGAAACACAGCGCGAGGTAGTAAAAGAAGAAAAACGCCTGCGCATCGACAATCAGCCCTACGGAAGTTGGATTGAAAATGTTTTCAAATACAGTTTCCCAGGATATCACTACGAATGGGTGCCAATTGGCTCTTTGGAGGATTTGAACGCAGCTGGTCTTGAGGACTTTGAAGATTTCTATGCCACATACTACACGCCAAACAACGCTACCTTATCTATTGCGGGTGACATTGACATCAAGACCACCCAAGAAATGATAAAAAAATACTTCGCTACCATTCCAAGGGGTAAAGAAGTACCTAGACTTACAGCAGAACCAAAGCCTCTTGGCGCAGAAGTTCGCAAAGAAGTTCGCGACAATATCCAATTGCCAGGTGTAATGATAGCCTATCGCACACCCAAGGAAAATCACCCCGATTCTTATGCTTTAGAAATGTTGAGCAATGTGCTTTCCCGCGGACAATCCAGCAGATTGACACGCCGCATGGTAGATGAAGAGGAAAAGGCAGTACAAGTATTTTCTTTTATGTATGGTTTGGAAACAGCCGGTTTGTTTATCAATTTCTCTATAGCAAATATGGGTGTCGCTCCAGAAGACTTGGAGAAAATTATGGACGAAGAAGTCGCCAAGGTGCAAGCTGAATTAATCACAGAAGAAGAATTTCAAAAAATACAAAACCAAATTGAAAGTGCTTTTGTAAGCTCCAACTCAAGTATGGTAAGTATTGCTGAGAATTTGGCGAACTACCATGTATATTATGGTGACGCAGGATTGATCAATGAAGAAGTCAATCGCTATCGCAAGGTAACGCGCCAAGATATTCAGCGTGTGGCTAAGAAGTATTTGAATAAAGATAACCGCGTTGTGCTTTATTACCTGCCCAAGGAAAAATAAGCCACTAAAAGGGTAACCGCAGGCCAACTGCGTTTTTACCATACACCAACTCAGTACTAATTAAATGTTCAGCAAATGCAGCTGTTTTTGACAATAACAAAGACAATGCATCGTGAAAACAAAATAAAAATTTACAACATGAAGAAATTCAGTTTAATGATCTTGAGTTTTTTACTGACTACAGGATTATTTGCACAAGAACTCGATCGCAGCATTCGCCCTGAGCCCGGGCCTGCACGTGAAATAAAAATTGGCGATTACAAAAGCTTTACTCTCGACAACGGGCTACAAGTCTTTGTAGTTGAAAACAGTAAGCTTCCCCGCGTAAGTATTTCGTTGAGCCTTGACTATGATCCTATTATGGAAGGCGCAAAAGCTGGTTATGTGGATATTGCTGGTCAAATGCTCAAGCGCGGCACTAAAAAACGCGACAAAGCTACCTTAGACAACGAAATCGACTTTATGGGAGCTTCGCTTTCAGCCTATTCCTCTGGCGGATTTGCTAGTGGTTTGAGCAAGCATTTCGATAAGTTAGCTGAACTTTTGAGTGATGTAATCATCAATCCTACTTTTCCGGAAGACGAGTTCAACAAAATCATCCGTCAGTCTCTTTCTGGTTTAGAAGCAGCTAAAGATCAAGCGAGCTTCATGATGAGCAATGTGACAGCGAAACGTCTTTTTGGCCCTTTTCATCCCTATGGTGAGGTGGAAACAGAAGAAACATTGAACAACATCCAACTTACAGATTGCATTAATTTCCACAATTCGTATTTCAAGCCTAATATTGCTTACATGGCTGTAGTGGGTGATGTGAAGTTTAAGGATGTTGAAAAAATCATTAGAAAACACTTTGGCGAATGGGAAAAAGGCGATGTACCTGCAGCGGATTATCCCGCGCCGCCACGTCCGCGCATACCACAAGTAAGCTTGGTCAACCGCGATGCGAGTGTGCAATCTTCTGTTAAAGTAGCCAATACGTACAACCTAAAACCAGGCGATGACGATGCCATTGCTGTAAGCTTGGCCAATACCATTTTGGGCGGTGGAAGCTTGGGGCGCTTATTCCTCAACTTGCGTGAAGACAAAGCCTACACCTATGGCGCTTACTCCTCTGCAGGAACAGATCAGTTGACGGCTCGTTTTTCGGCTACTGCCGAGGTGCGCAATGAAGTAACGGATAGTGCTATTGCTGAAATACTCGGTGAGATTAGCAAAATGCGCGACGAGTTGGTGCCAGAGAAAGAGTTGCAAAATGCGAAAAACTATATCTCAGGAAACTTTGGGTTGAGTCTAGAAAGCCCACAAACCATTGCCCGTTTTGCTATCAATACTGCCCGTTACAACTTGCCCGCAGATTATTATCAAAACTATTTGAAAAAATTGAATGCCCTTACAGCTGCGGACATTCAAAACATTGCGAAAAAATACTTTGAGGTAGATAGAACACACATTCTCGTGGTAGGTAAAGCGGCGGATATTGCAGAGTCGTTGAGTCGCTTTGGCGCAGTAAACTATTACGATATCTATGGCGAAAAAGCAGAAGCTCCCAATTTGCCCATTCCGGATGGTGTAACGTTAAAAGTTGTGTTAGACAAGCATTTTGACGCACAGGGTGGACGCAAGAAAGCCAGTAAAATCAAAACCTTTGATCAAACGGCAGAAGGTGAAATCCCCGGTCAAGGTGTGACGCTTGTTTTGCGTACACGAAAAATTAATGGAAAAGCCTTCTTACAAGAAACAAGTGTTGAGGGGATGGGAGTTGTTCAAAGCTCCATTTATGACGGTAAAGTGGCAAAAATTAAATCCGTGCAAGGCGATCAAGAACTTGAAGGTGATGAATTGAAAGCATTTGCAAATGAAGCGTATGTGTTTAAAGTGTTGGCGTTGGAAAATGCTGCGAATACTACACTGAAATTGGAGCGCATGAGTATAGTCAATGGAGTACCAGCTTATGTGGTGGCGGTTATGAATGGCGAAACCGGCAAAAACACAGGTTCACTTTATTTTGATTCAGAGACGTATCACCTTATTAAAGAAGATTCAAATTTCGAGACAGAACAAGGTGACATGACCACTAGCTTGAGTTTTTCGGATTTCCAAAAAGTCGATGGTTTCATTATTCCAATGACTTTGACTCAAGATCTTGGCGGAATGAAAATCACAATGAAAGCTACGGAAACGACAATCAACGGTAAAATTGACAAAAAGATTTTCACCATCAAATAAGCTTTAGTGCAATATGTACAAGCCCGTGTGAAGAACACGGGCTTTTTTTGGCTTTATAATGAGAAAAAAAGCAACCCAATACATACTTTTTTTGAAAAGCAGCGTTGATAGTTGCACGAGATATGTTTCCATTTTACAAACCCACATCAACTGTTGGGTATCTCAAAGTTTACACGTAATTTTGCCCGATAATTTTCGCCATGAATTTCAGGAGTTTATTAGTTGTTTTGTTACTTGTTGTCTTGGCCTCGTGCAGCGAGTATCAAAAGATATTGAAAAGTACAGATCTCGACATGAAGTTTCGTGTAGGGAAAGAGTATTTTGAGAAAGAGCGTTACGATCGCGCCTATCCTATTTTTGATGAACTCATCACGTTATACCGCGGCACAAATAAGGCAGAAGAGGTGTATTACTACTATGCCTCCACATTGTTTGGCATGAAAGATTATATTCTTGCTGCTTACCATTTCAAGAATTACGCAAAAACATTCCCCAACAGTGCGCGAGCAGAAGAAGCCGCGTATATGACGGCCTATTGCTATTACCTAGAGGCACCCGAGTACAGTTTGGATCAAGGGTTTACCTATAAGGCCATCAATGAGTTGCAGTTGTATATCAATAGGTACCCCAACAGCTCACGCGTAGAAACGGGCAATCGAATTATGCGGGAATTGCGTGGCAAGCTGGAGCGCAAGCAGTATGAGATTGCTAAAAACTATTATCGCACCGAAAACTACCAAAGCGCCGTGGTATCATTAGGGAATACATTAAACGATTTTCCAGACACCAAGTATCGCGAAGAAGCCATGTACCTCCGGTTGATGGCGTCTTTCAAATTGGCAGAAAACAGCATCGACTCCAAGAAAAAACAACGCTATAGAGAGGCGATGACGAATTATTACAACTTTGTAGATTTCTTTCCGGACAGCAAAAACCGAAAAGAAGCAGAGGAAATACTCGACAAAGTAAAAGAACAGTACGAACAGTTAAACACCACAATAGAATGATAGATTTCAACAACATCAAAGCGGCTAAGACAACAGAAACCCGCGACCTTAACACGTTAGCAGAAGGAGCCGGCAACATCTATCAAGCCATTGCTATTATCTCTAAATACGCCGATCAACTCAACGACGAGTTGCGCGAAGAGTTGCACAGCAAGCTTGAGGAATTTGCTTCGCACTCTGATACACTAGAGGAAATTTTTGAAAACAAAGAGCAAATTGAAATCTCACGGTTCTACGAAAAAATGCCAAAGCCCATGGCCCTAGCCATAGAAGAATGGCAGCAAGGTAAAATTTACCACCGCGATCCTCAAGCAGAAACGACAGCCTAGGCAAGCGTTATGTTAAAAGGCAAAAAGGTTTTATTGGGCGTTAGTGCGAGCATTGCCGCCTATAAATCGGCCTTTATTGTTCGTGAGTTTATAAAACAGGGAGCCGAAGTCCGCGTTGTGCTGACTCCGGCTTCTCTTGATTTTGTAACCCCACTTACCTTGTCTACCTTGTCTAAAAACGAGGTGCACGTTCATTTTACGGATCCAGATAATCCACTAGCCACTTGGAACAACCACGTGGAGCTTGGTTTGTGGGCTGATATAATGGTGATAGCGCCGGCTACCTCTACCACCTTGTCTAAGATGGCAAACGGTGTGGCCGACAACCTTTTGCTGGCTACCTATATGTCGGCAAAATGCCCCGTGTATTTTGCCCCAGCAATGGATTTGGATATGTACAAACATCCTGCAACCAAGGCCAATATCGCGGCTTTGCAGTCTTTTGGCAATGCCTTTATTCCGCCAGGATCTGGAGAACTGGCCAGCGGATTGGAAGGGGAGGGGCGATTGGCAGAACCCCATGAAATTGTTGTCTTTATTTCCAATGACCTCAAGGCAGGAAAACCCTTGTCGGGTAAAAAAGTGCTTATAAATGCCGGGCCAACCCACGAACCTATTGATGCGGTGCGCTTCATCGGAAATCATTCTACAGGTCAAATGGGCGTGGCATTGGCCAATCGCGCACAAGACCTCGGCGCAACCGTACACCTAGTGTTGGGTCCTACTCAATTCCCTCTGGCTACAGGCAATTACGCCATTACCAAAGTAACTACCGCCGCAGAAATGCTCCAAGCTTGTGATGAGGCTTTTGATACAGCGGATGTAACCATCCTTTCTGCTGCTGTGGCAGATTACCGTCCCATTTCAACCGCCTCCAACAAAATGAAAAAAGGACAAAGTGAACTCACGATAGCCCTTGCCCCAACGCAAGATATCCTCGCCACCTTAGGAGCCAAAAAAAAGACAGATCAATTGCTGGTCGGCTTTGCGCTGGAAACCGACAATGAACTCAATTACGCAATGGGTAAGCTAGAAAAGAAAAACCTCGATGCGATAATTTTAAATTCACTTAACGACAAGGGCGCCGGTTTTGGACATGCAACCAACAAAGTCACCCTCATTGACAGACAAAAGAATATCTTGGAGCTGCCGTTGCAAACCAAAAATGAAGTAGCAAAAGAGATATGGCAGTTTTTGTTGTCGTTGTAACTGTTTGGTAAACA
>JAIULY010000134.1 GCA_022565875.1 Schleiferiaceae bacterium
GGTTTATGAAGGTTTATGAAGGTTTATGAAGGTTTATGAAGGTTTATGAAGGTTTATGAAGGTTTATGGTTTCGATTCCTTCGGAATCTTTATTGAAGAGGTAGTCTCTCCTTATGCTGCTTCGGGAAACTTCGTGCATGCTTCCTTATGCTGCTTCGGGAAACTTCGCGCATACTTCGTGCTCCAAAAAAGAATCGCGCAAAGAATACCTTAACACACTAGAGAATATCCCAACTCATAACTCATAACTCACAATTCACAATTCACAACTCCCAACTCATAACTCACAACTCACAACTCATAACTCACAACTCACAACTCACAACTCACAACTCATAACTCACAACTCATAACTCACAACTCACAACTTTTTATCCTCCTTATACTCCGGCTCGCGAACTGGGAACACTTCTTTGGCGATGAGGTCACCAATTTTGGAGAGCACCGTTAACTTGCCACCATAGGCTTCTTGTAACAATTCTTTTGTAAACACCTTTTCTTTGGGGCCACAAGCTACTAAGCGGGTGTTTAGCAATACAATATGGTCAAAGTATTCGTAAGCGGTTTGTAAATCGTGGTGCACGATGATGACGGTTTTGCCGTTTTCGCGCATGTCACTGAGTAGGCGCAAAATGCTTTCTTCAGTGGCAGCATCTACACCAACAAACGGTTCGTCCATCAGGTACAAGTCGGCTTGTTGCGCCAACGATCGGGCTATGAATACGCGTTGTTGTTGGCCACCAGATAGTTGGGAGATTTGGCGGTGTGCAAATTCGAGCATGTTAACACGCTGCAAGGCCTCGGTAGCAATTTTTTTGTCTTCTTTGCTAATGCGCTTAAAAATATTGTCTTTTCGATACCGCCCCATTAAAACCACATCCATTACATCGGCTGGAAAGTCCCAATCAACAGATTCGCGTTGTGGTACGTAGCTCACTCTTTCTCGTACTTTATCGAGTGGCTGTCCAAAAATATCGACATAGCCACTATCGGGTTTCATCAATCCCATGATGGTTTTGAGCATGGTGGTTTTGCCGGAGCCGTTGGGTCCAACAATACCAATGAGTTTGCCTTTGGGCAATTGAAAATCAATATCCCACAATACGGGCTTTCGGTGGTAACTCACCGTTAAATTGTGAACTTCTATACTCGTGTTTTCTTGTTCGCTCATGAAAAGTGTAAATTAGGGTTGTTGCGGCGCAAGACCTGCTACCAAGGTGGTCACATTGTGCTGCACGGTACCAAAAAAGCTTTCAGCAGGTGAGCCTTTTGGTCCTAAAGCATCAGAATACAGTTCGCCACCAATGCGCACGTTATGTCCTTTTTTCTTGCATCCTTCCACCACAGCTTCAAGCGACCGCGGTGCAATAGACGATTCTAAAAAAATGGCGGGTATTTGGTCGTTTACAATGCGGTTGACGAGGTTGGTGATGTCTTGCAAACCGTACTCACTGGCTGTAGAAATGCCCTGTAAACTTTCTACCTCGAGTTGGTAAGCTTTGCCAAAGTATTGAAAGGCATCGTGTGCGGTGATGAGGATGCGCTGTTGCTCAGGTATTTGTTGCAGTTGTTGCCTCACTTCGCTGTGCAACGTGGCCAAGGCTGTTAGATAGGTTGTAGCGCGTTCGGTAATGGCTGGGGTTTCTGAAAAAACCTGCTGAATGCGTTCAGCCGTTCCAGATAGGGCGATGTGCCAAACCGTAAGGTCAAACCAAATGTGCGGGTCGGGTGCGTTGCCATTTTCAGGGTCTTGCAAAATCCGATTTTCAGGAACATAATCCGAAACGGCAATCACGACCTTGTCGTCGAGACGTTCCAAAATTTCTTGCATCTTTCCTTCCAAAAACAAGCCATTGTATACGATTATGTTGGCCTGGCGCAATTTCTTTAAGTCGCCTTGAGTGGGTTTGTATAGGTGAGGGTCAATGCCGGGGCCCATTAAAGTAACAACCTCTGCATCGTCACCAACAAAAGCAGCTACGGCATCGCCAATCATACCTGTGGTGCAAACAATTACTGGTTTACCTGTCTCCATTGAAGTGGTGCAACGCGTGGCAATGAGCAGTGCAAAAGCAAAAAATGCGACAAGCGTTAGCCGGTTGTAATTCTGTTTTATCGCGTTCATATCGTTGTTTTGGAAAGGGTTACAAACAAATTTGTGGTTACTTGTTTGGATAAGTTGAGAGCTTCTTGGCTTTGAGTAGCAATTTGCATGCTTTTGTCAAAAGGAAAAACAGCTGTTATTTTTAGCGGCGTACCTAAGGTAATGTGTGCTTGTTCTAAAAATTGTAAAAATTCGGGTGAACTATCTTTTACGCCCGTAACGATGAGTTCATCTCCCGTTTCAAAATCGGCCAATTGTGTGCGGACCTGTTTGGGGAACTTTCCGTCAGCATCGGGAATGGGGTCGCCATGAGGGTCGTATTTTGGATATTCCAAAAAGGCTTCTAGTCTGGCGGTGAGTTCAGGGCTTTGTATGTGCTCCAATTGCTCAGCAATATCGTGCACTTCATCCCATTTGAAGTCGAGTTTTTCTACCAAAAACACTTCCCAAAGACGGTGTTTGCGAATGATGTTGGTGGCAATAGCATGCCCTTGATCGGTTAAAAATACGCCTTGGTACTTTTCATAAGTCAACAGCCCTTTGTCGCTGAGTTTTCGCACCATATCTGTAACCGAACTGGCCTTGGTGGCCAAACGTTTCGCGATGTCGTTGGTGGCAGCACCTTTTTCGCTGTTGCGCGACAGAAAAAAAATGGCTTTCAAATAGTTTTCTTCAGTGAACGAGTATCCAGAGCTTGTGGGCATTGTTGCAATCGTTTGTGCGTGGTGAAAATAGAGTGTTACTCACTTTTGTTGCAAAACTAAAACAAAAGCACGCAACTCACTAAAAAAGTTTTTAGAGTAGCCAAACAATGCCGCAGACTTTACATAGCAAAAGTCGCCATGGGTTAAAGCGTCTTTAGGGCCAAACAAAAGAGCAGCAAACAGGGTTAGGAAAACCACTAGCTAATTTCGGCGAAAGCCGTACTTTTGGGCTTTAAATAAAAACACAGATAAATCATGTATCCAGAAGATTTAATTGCCCCCATGCGCGGAGAACTCACGCAGGCGGGATTTACAGAAAGTCGCGATGCAGCCTCGATAGAACAGTTGATTCAAGCTGAGGGAACAGCTCTTGTTGTAATCAATTCTGTTTGTGGTTGTGCCGCAGGAACAGCGCGTCCAGGTATCCGTTTGTCGCTTAAAAACGATAAGTTGCCCAAGCGTTTGGTAACGGCATTTGCCGGCAACGACAAAGAGGCCGTCGACAAGGCGCGTTCTTTGATGGCGCCGTTTCCTCCATCCTCACCGAGTATCGCATTGTTTAAAGATGGCGACTTGGTGCACATGGTAGAGCGCCACCACATCGAAGGCCGCAGTCCAGAAATGATTGCCGAAAATCTCAAGCAGGCATTTGACGAGCATTGCTAAGACTCAAGTTTTAATTTGTAGAAATCCGTCACGCTTTTTAGTGTGACGGATTTTTTTTGGACAGAAAAGTTGTGATTGAGAATGTTTCAATTATGAATTATGTTTTTGCCGGGGACTTGTTTGCCAAAAGGCTCTAAAAAGGTTTTTTTCCATTTAGCAACAAAACGCATTCATGGACTGTGCTTTCCGTTTTTAGATTGGTTAGACTTTTGCGAGGCATTCAAACAAAACCCATGCTTTACTCAGTATTTCCTGTGTACTTTCTTTGGTAATAGATAATCAATGGCACCAATACAGCTGTTGGCGCAAGCCAGGGCAACCAACTGGGGCTCACATCGCGCACGTTGACTATAATAAAAGCGGTAAGGGTTGCTATAAAAGCGCCTACCATCATGCCAATGTGTTGCTCTAACCATTTTGTTTTTGAGAGCTTTTCTCCTTTGATTACTTGTAGATAGATTTTCAACTGCCCAAATGCAAGGGCTCCATTTATTATACCAAAGACCACAAGGACAATATCAAGTGAGTACACCATGAAGAAACTATTGATGCTACCGATTACCAACACAGCCCAGTCGCGCCACACGGGTTTCATATCGCGTTGTTGTGAGGCGCGCATGCCAAAGTAATTTTGAAAAAAAGCAAAAACAGCTATCATGAGTAAAAAGCTTTGTTGTTTGGGTATTGAAATGCCCAATGCAGACAAGGCCACCAGTAACATGCTGAAAAAAAATAGTTTCCCTACAGCCCTGTGCAGGCGGCCGCCCTTTTTTGCTAATAGAGCCAGAAGCCCGGTTGTTAATGCAGAAAAACCCGCAATGATATGCGTGATTAGTGTAATTTTTAGATACAATTCCATCGTGCTTTTTTTTTATTCGCTGCAAAAATGAAAAGCAGTTTAGCTGCGCGAAAGGGAATTGTGACTATAGCCATTCTTTGTGACCAAAAGCATGGCCTAGGGCGGAATGGGAAGGTTTTATTGACGAATGGCAAGCTCTTCTCGCAGCGAATGGTTCCATTTTCTACTCACGGGAATCGTAATTTCGGTTTGTTTTAGGTGTAATTTGTAGCCTTGAGCATTTCCGCTCACTTTTTTTACATGCGCCCGATTCACGATAAAACTTTTGTGACAGCGAAAAAACGTTGCATCAACTGCGTTTAGTTGGTTTTCAATCGCACTGATGCCGATGCGCAGCGTTTTTTTATGCAGACCATTGCGCATTAGATAGAAAACATCACAATAGTTTTCTGCAGCAGCCACATAAAGAAGTTCAGAAATAGGCAGGGCTAAATTTTCATTTTGATTGTTGGAAATTAGCGTTACTCGTTGATTATCAGTTTTTGAAGCGGTAATTGCAGGGCGCATTTGATTGATGTTTCCCGATTCTTTTTCGTAGTGTCGTCGCAGTTGACGTTCTCGTAAATATACGATAAACAACAACGGAAAGCAACCGATAGCAACAGTGTATAAAAGAAAGTAACCAAATTCTAGCCAGGTGAAATCACTGATATTTATTAAATTAGAATACACCAAGTTGCCAAAGCTAATGGCCACTAGATTGGCCGTTGTCCAAGCGATTTCTTTGCCGACAGTCCATTGATTTTCGCCGGCGTATGATTTTAGCGAAAGCAAAACCACACCGTTCAGCACCACCATGATAGTGACTGTCACAGCGCCATATCCTATGGCTACAGGGAAAAGCCTTCTGCCCAAATCGGTTGTTCCAAAGGGAGCAAAGAACAAAAGAAAAGCCGTTACAAAACTGCCAAAAGCCAATGCGGCTATCAGCTTATGGTTTCGTTGGGAGCTAAAGGGATAGGGTCGTTGCAACCAAAGGCGTGCAGACATGGGGTAGGTTTTTCAAATTTGCAATTAGTTGCAACAAACCTATGAAAAAACCACAATTAGTTGTGCGCCTTTTGTGAAAAGAATGGCAAACGGGAGTGGTAGCTTTGTGTTTTGACGAGGATAGGCTAAGGGCCACAAGCTTTTCGGTTGCTTCAAGATTCTTAGTGTTGGATATTTTCGCGACAACGTTTTTGCCAGCAATTTGCAAAGGCTTACTTTAGAGGCTTGAAAAAGCACGTGTTTTAATAACCTTTGAACAAGTTGAAAACACACGGCATTACATGGAAAAACAAACGAAAATAACACCCGAAATACAACACAATGAATATTCAGAATTATATTGCTGGTCAGTGGGTTACTGGATCAGGGAAGGGATTAGAACTCCATAATGCTGTCACGGGAGAAGCCGTTGGCGTTGCGAGTAGTGATGGCTTGGACTATGCCGCTATTTTGGATTATGGTCGAAGGGTAGGTGGAGCGGCATTGCGAAAAATGACTTTTCAAGAGCGTGGCCGCATGCTGAAAGCGCTTGCCTTGTACCTCATGGAGCGCAAAGAAAAATTTTACGAACTCAGTTATGCCACCGGAGCCACGCGCATTGACAGCTGGATTGACATTGAAGGCGGAATTGGCAATTTGTTCGCCAACGCCTCATTGCGCCGACAGTTTCCGGACTTGCCTTATTATGTGGATGGTCAGCACGCACCGCTTTCGAAGAATGGCACGTTTATCGGGCACCACATTATGGTGCCTAAGCGTGGGGTTGCCATTCATATAAATGCCTTTAACTTTCCTATTTGGGGCATGTTGGAAAAAATTGCTGTCAATTTGATGGCCGGTGTTCCTGCTGTAGTAAAGCCATCTGAATACACGTGTTACCTCACTGAATTGATGGTCCGTGAGATTATTGCCAGCAAACTATTGCCAGAAGGTGCCTTGCAATTGGTTGTCGGACTTGGTCGTGGAATTATAGATCATGTTACTAATCAAGATGTGGTAACGTTTACAGGTTCTGCTAAAACAGGCCGTTTGCTCAAAGCGCACCCCAGAATTTTAGAAGAGTCTGTGCCTTTTAATCTCGAAGCAGATTCACTCAACGCTTGTGTTTTAGGTGAAGATGCCAAGCCGGGGACACCTGCATTTGATTTGTTTATCAAAGAAGTACATCGCGAGATGACCGTCAAAACTGGTCAAAAATGTACGGCAGTGCGACGCGCCATTGTGCCAGAGGCGTATTTGGAGGATGTGCAAATAGCGCTAGGACAGCGGCTAGCCAAAACGACCATCGGAAATCCTCGCACTGAGGGTGTGCGTATGGGAGCATTGGCTACAAAAGAGCAAGTGCATCGAGTTCGTGAGAACGTTGAGCTCTTGATGCGGTCGCAGCAAATTGCATATGGTAGTCTCGATACGTTTGATGTAGTAGACGCCAATCGTGAGGCAGGCGCCTTTTTTTCGCCCATACTTTTTGTGAATAACGATCCTTTTAAGCATCGCGATGTCCATGAAATAGAGGCCTTTGGGCCTGTAAGTACCTTGATGCCCTACAGAACGCTTGAAGAAGCAGCTGAAATTGTGGAGTTGGGTAAAGGCTCATTGGTAACGTCTATTATTACCAACGACGACAATACAGCACGCGATTTTGTGGTGAACACAGCTCATACGAATGGGAGGGTAATGGTGTTGAACGAAAAATGCGCCCGCGAAAGCACAGGGCATGGTTCGCCCATGCCACTATTGACGCACGGCGGCCCGGGAAGAGCAGGCGGCGGCGAAGAAATGGGTGGGAAACGCGGTGTTTTGCATTATTTACAGCGCACCTCCATTCAAGGCCATCCCGATACGATTGCCCACATCACGCAACAATACCAACCTGGTGGAACTCGCCCAGAGGCAGAAAAACACTTGTTTCGTCAACACTTTGAGGATTTAAAGGTGGGCGATACCGTTTACACCGCCAAGCGCACCATTTCCGAAGCAGATATAGTCAACTTTGCAAACGTAAGCTGGGATCATTTTTATGCCCATACTGATGCTACATCGTTAGATGGGACTTTATTTGAACAACGCGTGGCACACGGTTATTTTATTTTGTCGGCCGCGGCAGGTTTGTTCGTCGACCCCAAGAAAGGTCCGGTTTTGTTGAATTATGGGCTAGAAGAATGCCGGTTTATTAAGCCCGTATATCCCGGAGCTACCATTGGTGTGAAATTCACCGTAAAAGAAAAAATCGACCAAGAAAAGCGCAGTGACGAAGACGTTGCCAAAGGGATTGTGAAGTTTTATGTGGACGTTTATGATGAAACAGGAGAGAGTGTAGCGTTGGCTACTATTCTTACCATGGTAAAAAAGAGGAATCAAGCATGAGCGAAGACGTTTTAGTGCCCCAATATGCAGTGCTATTCAGTTACCAATTTGGTGAAGACACTGAGGGTTACGAAGAAATGGACGAACTCACCCTAGCGTTAGCGCGCACTATTCCCGGATACTGCGGTTACGAGAGTGCCAAAGGAGAAAATCGAAATATTTTCATTTCCTATTGGGCCTCCAAAGAAGCCATTGCCGCATGGCGCGAAAATGCTACCCACATCAAAGCGAAAGCCAAGGGCCAGCAATGGTACGCTTGGTACAATAGTATGATATGTAAAATAGAAGTTGGGCATTTTTTTACGCCTGATGGGAGGATTAATTTGCGTTTTTGAATTTTGGTACCCACGAGGGGTACCCTTACTTGGGTTGCCCCTAGAGGGTACCCTCCCCTAGAGGTTGCCCTTATTTTTAGGTGTTTTTGGTTATTAGAGTGTGGGGTACCCACGAGGGGTGCCCTTTACGTGTTTGGGGTACCCACTAGGGGTACCCTTACGTGTTTGGGGTACCCAC
>JAIULY010000135.1 GCA_022565875.1 Schleiferiaceae bacterium
GTGAATGCCGATTCATTAAACATTACAGGTTTGGCCGCCAATACGTGCTATGATATCTACGTGCGTTTGGATTGTACTGGCAGTGGTAATGGCTTCTCGCTTTGGTCGTTTGTGTTTACGTTTTGCACGGATTGCAGTGTATTCCAGGCGCCCTATTTTGAAGGCTTCGAAACATGGAGTACAGGTGTTTTACCCGGCTCTCTTGCCTCTTGCTATAACTATGCAAGCACTAATGCCTCCTATAATTGGGAAGTTGGTGATGGCCCATCTCCAGTTCCTGCAACCTCAGGGCCTCTCCAAGGTGCAAATAATTCACAAAAATATCTGTTTGTCCGTGCCAACGGAATAGCTAACAGTGAGGCTATATTAGGCTTTCCTCCAGTAAATACAGATGTGCTAAATAGTCCGGAATTGCGTTTTTGGTATCACTTCTTTGGCGCCAATCTAAACGAATTACGCGCCGAAGTCTTCAACGATAGTACGCAAACTTGGGATGCGGTCTTTTCTGTGACACAAGCTGTACAAACAGCACAAGCAGACCCTTTTGTAGAGGCTATTGTTTCCTTAGAAAACTACAAATCACCTGAAACACAAGTTCGCTTTGTGGCTATTCGCGGCAATGGCACTTCTGGTCAATATGCTATTGATGACGTAAGTATTGCTGAAGCTCCTCTTTGTCCAACACCACAAAACCTCGACACCGTTTCATTGACGAGCAACTCCGTGACCCTTGATTGGTTACAAGCGGGTAACGTGAGTGCTTGGGAAATTGAATGGGGGCCTGTAGGATTCGTACAAGGAACACTAATTGGCAACATTGCTTCAGTGACTACCAACCCCTACACACTTACAGGCTTAGTGGCCGGTGGTTGTTATGACATCTATGTTCGGGCTGATTGTAATGCCGCAAACAATGGCTTTAGCGCAACATGGGATGGCCCATTAGAAGTTTGCTTGCCTTGGGATCACGACATTGCGCTGCTGTCGCTTGTGGCACCAAATGCACCCACAGGATGCGGAGACTCGCTAATGGAAGTTACTGTGGAAATCATGAATAATGGCATCAATGCAGAATCCAACATACCCTTGCAGGCCGTGGTAACTGGCGACTTTGTACAGACGCTCAACTTCACCTACCCCGGTCCTTTGGCACCTGGCGCAGTAGACACCATTGTCATTGGCACCATGAATACAGCTCCTGGTGGCACTATCAATGTGGCCGTTTCAGCAAACTTAGCTACAGACCAAAACTCCGCAAACAACACCGAAACCGTGAACAATATCTTATTGATTCCATCGGTTCCCACGTTTAATGCGCCGAGCACGGTTTGTGCGAATATAGATAGTGTAACACTAAGCGCTACACCATTCACCGGCGTGACGTACCAATGGTGGGATGCACAAGTGGCTGGCAACATGATAGCTATGGGTGATTCTATACGCGTTGCTACGGCAAACCCAGGGCCGTATTGGTTAGATTATGCTGTTGGCGGAGCTAAAGACTCCTTAGAAACAGAATTCATCGGCACAGTCACCACCTCAACAGCAGGTGCGATGTTTGACGTGAACATCTTGAATCCCATCAATATCGAGTCGTTCTACATCAATCCCGCAGGGACGGGAACTGCTGAAGTTCACGTGTACTACAAAACGGGGTCTTTCTTAGGTTCTGAGAATGACCCTACGGCTTGGACCTTGGTCGAAATTCTACCGAGTGTGGCGCTGAATGGCCCTGGTAATCCTTCCTTGGTGGAGTTAACCAATCCGTTGTTGCTCAATTCTGGACAGCTGTATGGCATCTACATTCAGCCGATTACCGTTGGCTTACGCTATTCGAGTGGTGCAGCCGCTGTACCACCCGGACAAGTTGTGGTGGCGAATACTGATTTAGAAATTTTAGGCAGTGTAGCCAAGGGTGGTGCGAATCCACCTTTTGGAGCCAGTACTTTATCGCCACGCTTGTGGAATGGCCGTATCGTATACTCAGGCCCTGACGGATGTGAAAGTCCAAGAGTGCCTGTTACCTTTACCGTAAATAGTGACACGGCTGTTGCTGACTTCTCGTTTACCCAAACCGGACCAGGCGACTTTGCTTTTGACGCAAGTAATAGCATTGGTCACCAGTTTGACTGGGACTTTGGAGACTTAAACACAGGCAGTGGGGTTACTACCTCGCACAGCTACGCCAACTCAGGGTCGTTTACTGTAACCCTTACGGTAACAGATACCGCATGTGGCACAACAGATGTAATGACCTTAAACGTTCAAAGTACGGTTAGTGCAGAGGAATGGCTCATCGAGCAAAGCTTGAGTGTATTCCCCAATCCAAGTTCTGGACAGTTCCATATCGAATTTGAAATGGAAGGTGTTCGGGATATGTACATGCGGGTGTTGAGTCCAACAGGGCAATTGATTTTGGAAGACAACGCAGGTCGCACAGGCGGAGTATATCGCAAAACACTTGACTTAGGCGCTTACGCCAAAGGCGTGTATATTTTACAAATACAAACCGAGAACGGTATTGTCAACAGGAGACTGAGTTTGATGTAAGCGTACAACGCTAAATCTTTTATAACACCCTGCAAGCTTATTGTTTGCGGGGTGTTTTTTTTTATTTCAGCATTATAGAAAATTCTGTTTATTTGCAAAAAAAAATAGCTGGTGAAAAAATACTTCCTAGCTCTTTTGTTGCTTATAATAGCAGCAATAGCGCATAGTCAGAATACTTTATCTACCTTACCTCAGCTTCAAAACACAAATGGAGCAACGAGTATAACCTTTGAAATAGAGAGCACGACGCCTATACTCCTTGAGGAGATAGCGAGCATTTTCAACAACGGTCAAGTAAATTCAAATGTTTGGATACGTTTGGGTGGTGTACAATCAAAAAGAGGAGTTGCACCACAAATATCAGTAGCCAATGGTTGGCAACAAGTCATTACCAATGTACCTGTGACAGGAAACCAAACAACACAGTCCTTTATTCCCGGAGGTCCATTTAACATTCCAATTCCTGCCAACACACCCGTTGGTGTAGTTATCCAGGGAAACCAACGACATGCTAGATTCAATAATCAAGACTCAATTACTACATTTACAGACGGGACACTTACAATTCGAACAGGAAAAGACGCGGGATATGCAGGCACGGCTTTTTTTCCGCATTTGTCAGTGCGTCAATTTTTGGGATCGCTCTCGTATTCTTTAGCTCCTCAGTGTGCAGGCTTACCTAGTGCTGGCACTGTTGTAGCAACCGATACAGTTCCATGTCTTGGAGATTTGGTGCTATTTAAATTAGCTAATTCCAGTTTTGAGGGTGGTATCACTTACCAATGGGAAAGCTCAGCAGATGGCATAAATTGGCAAGTCCTTACTGGAGATACACTCCCGGTATTGCATAAAGAAATTACAGGTGCTAGTTTTTACAGATGTGGCAGTTCTTGTGGTGGACAAACGGCGTTTTCATCGCCTGTTCAAGTAGTGCCCACAGGAACGGGTTTACCGGCAGGCAACTACACGATAAATAGTGCACAGCCAACAGGAAACGGTAATTATGCCAACTTTAATGAATTCTTTTCTTCTGTTAGCTGTGGTGGAATATCCGGACCTATAGTTCTCGATGTTGTTGCTGGATCGGGGCCTTATAATGAACAAGTCGTTATACCGCACATAGGTGGCACGAATGCCATTAACACGCTGACTATTAATGGAAATAATGAAACGATTGAGTTTGCACCAACCGCTAGCTTCCCTGTTGGGGTAGTAACCTTTGATAATGCCCAATATGTAACTTTAAACAATTTCACGATTAATGTTTTGCAATTGGCAAATGGAGTTGGTGTACATATAGTGAATAGTTCGCGTTTTATTCAGGTTACCAACTGTACCATTGACATGAGTTTCATTAACAACACTAGCCAAACAGGCATATCTGTCAATACTGCAAACAACTCCTTGTCAACTAACTTAGTTTCTTCATTTTCTGAATACATAACGATAGCGGGAAATACAACAATAAGTGGGAACATTGGAATAGAAGTAGTGGGTTATGCCGCCATTTATCTTGGTCATGGGAATAGAATTATAAACAATACTATTCAGGATTTCAGACTTATGGGCATCCATTCTATGTTTCAAAACGGAATTGAGATTTCAAAAAACACGTTAACCACAACGATACGCCGAAATAATGCATTGATGACAGGCCTTCGAATCATGTTTACTCACCAAAATACAGTTATTGAAGGCAATAGTATAAGCTATCCATTTCAGACATTGCCAATGATTTCACACAGCGGAATAAGAGGGATAAACTTAAATTCTGCGTCTGGCACACCTACCTCCCCCAACTTTATGTATAACAATATTATCTTTAATTTAGTATCATCAAGTAGTGTTAGAGGTTTGTTGTTGGCCAATTCTTCCCATTGGAAGGTTTACCACAATAGTATTTCACTAATGGACACAGTTGTTAGCCCAGCTTCAAGCAGGGGATTGGAAATACAAAACCACTGTGATGGATTAGAGTTTTTTAATAACATTGTGAGCATTAGGTCAAATGGAACTTCATTTGTTGTCCACAATACGAGTAGTGGAAACATAGCTATTAATCACAATGGATATTATTTAGATTATTCGAAAGGCGCACCTACTTTTGGATTTAGTAACGCCACAGTACTTAACCAATTTTCAGATTGGATAACGAGCAGTTCTGGCTTTGATGGAGCCTCAGTTTTTGATGAGCCAGGTTTTTTGAATGAGCAAACGGGACTTTTAATTCCAAACAGTAGTTTGTTTGATAACTTAGGAACCAATTTACTTCAAGTTGTTCCAAAAGATTTTCTGGACTCCTCTCGCACTATACATCCTGACATAGGGGCATTTGAATATGAATTATCAGGGTGTGTTAGGCCAGCTATATCCCTAAATCACTTGGCAGATACTATTGCTTATCTGTCATGGACAATTAATGGTATAGGCCCCTTGGCTACTTTCGAAATAGAATATGGCCCTATTGGATTTACCAGGGGCTCAGGTACTTATATTTCATCTTCCACTTCCTTTATTCAACTTGATAGTTTGTTGCCTAATTCTTGCTACGATGTTTTTGTGCGAGCCAATTGTGAAGGAGATAGTTCAGTGTTTTCACCGTGGTCTACAAGGTTTTCTTTTTGTACAGAATGCTCTGTAATCATTCCTCCTTATTACCAGGATTTTGAGAATTGGGCCAGTGGCATTGGCTTTAATTTCCCCTACGAACCCTGTTATCATTCATGGAACAACTTCAGTCACACTGCCCACAGTAAGTGGCGTGTATTTGAAGCAACCTCTTCTATAGCAAACTTTATTGGCATATCCTCTGGTGCCAAAAACACCTTTAAATTTACTGCTCTAAGCGTGTCTGGCCATGTTAATCCAGGAGAAATTTCATCTATCGAATTTCCCAAGGTTAATCTAAATGTGCTTACTAGTCCTGAACTCGTTTTTCACTACCTATTAAGCGGAATAAATGTAAATGAATTATCTGTTCAGGCCAGTGTTGACAACGGATTAACCTGGACAACTATTTGGTCAACACAAGGTGAAACTAGAATGGCAGGAAATATAAGCTACTTCATTGCTCACGTAAGTTTGGACTCTGTAAAGTCAGCAGCAACCACAATTCGTTTTACCTACACCAAAGCACAGGAGGCGGTTGCCTATGCGTTGGTGGATGAGGTGTTCATCGGCGAAGCTGAACCTTGCCCAAAACCTTATTTAGTTACAATCATTGACTCTACGTCGACAAGCGCAACGGTGGACTGGATTCAAAACGGCAATGTTTCAAATTGGATTTATCAAGTGCTGCCCCAAGGAAGCCCTTTCAATCCCGCCAGCTCCTCGTATGATTCCACCACCATACACCCAATTGTTTTGAATAATTTATCTCCTGGCAATTGTTACGACATTTACCTAAAAAGTGCCTGCGGAACACATCAAGACTGGGTGGGGCCTGTAGGCTTCTGCCTACCTATTTTTTATGACGTGGAGTTGTCACGCGTTTTGACTCCCGTTAATCACTCTTGTGTAGGCGCCGACATCCCCATTGCTGTGGAAGTGAAAAACTTGGGTATGATGCCTGCAACTAACTTTTCTGTTGTGGCTGAGATTACCTCGCCAACCACTCAAATTTTAACCTATCAATACACAAACACGTTATCTAGTGGAGCCACGGATTCAATTTTTGTGGGTAATTATTTAGCGCCTTATGGCGGAACTTTGCACCTCAGTGTAGAAATTGATAACCTACCAGATGAGAACAATGACAACAACGAAGCATCGGTAACTCGAAATTTGGTAGAGGTAGTACCTATTATTGCAACTGCAACGGCTGATACCATATGTGATAATCAGCAAACCCTGTTAATTGCGGACCATCCAGATCAACTGGAAATTGAATGGCGAGACCAAAGTAATTCACTTTTGGGTATTGGCGATTCTATAGTAATTAGTAATCTAAACGGACCAATAACTGCTGTCGCATTAGCCTATCAAAAGGTTTTGGAGTCTGTAGGGCCTGAAAATCCAAATTTTGGAAATAGTGTCTTACTTTCACCAAATTTAGGTTCAAGACTTGCTTTTTCTGTTTTGGAGCCAGTACGAATAAAAAGGTTCACCATTTACCCTAGTCAGGCGGGAATTCTATCGGTAAGGGTCAGTTCTCAGCAGAACCAAAATAATTTTACTGACTATTCCATTACGGTGCCTTCACCAGCCACACCAAACGCAGCTGTTACGCTAGACGTAGATATACCACTTACCGTTGGAGACTTCTTTATTGCTCCTTCATTGTTCAACTCAACCGTTGGGTCGCTTCTGGTAAATAATGTTGGAGCTACTTATCCATACAGCACTGTTAATGGAGAGTTCGTAATAACAGGGAATACTAATTCCACTATTTCATATTTGTACTTCTATGACTTTATCACCGAGATAACCACTAATTGTAGTGTTTCTAGCAACACGGTATCCATTTACCCAGCTCCATATGCGGTTTTTTCGCACGATGCAGCCTCAGGAGCAGGAGCAAGTCCTACAGGGTACACCGTAAATTTTGATGCTACTGGGTCTGTTGGTGACAGCTTTATTTGGTATTTTGGAGATGGAGGCACTGGGTCAGGTATTCAAACCTCTCATACATATGCAACTTACGGAAATTACTCAGTAAGACTAGAGGTACATAGCAAATGTGGCTCCAAGAATAGAATACAAAATGTTTTTATAAGTGGCTTATCTTCCCATGAAGTCTTCACTTCAGATTTGAAAGTATACCCTAACCCTTCGACTTCCTTTGTGAATATTGAATTTGTTAATAGCATTTCACAGCCAGTTAATATCCGCCTAATGAACGCAAATGGGCAACAGGTTTGGGAAAGTAAAATCGATTTAACAATAGGTGAGCAGTTACTTACTATTGACCTAAATCCCTACGCAAAAGGCATATACATCTTGCAAGTTCAAACAGAGAACGGTATTGTCAACAGGAGACTGAGTTTGATGTAAGCGTACAACGCTAAATCTTTTATAACACCCTGCAAGCTTACTGTTTGCGGGGTGTTTTTTTTTTATTTCTGCATTTACACATCTTTTGGGATAGTATCGCTGTCAAAAGGTTTTTGACTGCGGATGTCCAGGGGGCATTTATTATACCGATAGCTCCAAAAATGTAGGGCCTTAGGAAATAAGCGTATAATTCGAAATTAGTATACCGATAGCTCCAAAAATGTAAGACTCTCGGAAGTAACCGTGTAATTCGAAATTATTACACTGATATCTCCAAAAATGTAGGGCATTTGGAAATAAGCGTATAATTCGAAATTAGTATACCGATAGCTCCAAAAATGTAAGGCATTTGGAAA
>JAIULY010000136.1 GCA_022565875.1 Schleiferiaceae bacterium
ACAGCATTGAAAACCTGCAATCCTGCCTCTCTAGCCAAGAGGTTTACATTGGCATGAGCAGCATCAACCACTTTGCTCACATTCATTTTTTTGTATTGCAACTTGTTATTTGTGGAATTAATAACCAAGACCTCATTGAGATAATCAATGGTTTCATGCAAGTTTTGTGTAGACTCTTGAAGCATTTTGAAAAACTCATTTTGAAAAAAGTGTGGCTCACTGCGATTCAAAATATCAAAAATAGCCTTGATATTAGCGGAATGCGACCGCAAGTTATGGGAAACGATGTGTGTAAAATTGCGCAAGCGTTTGTTTTGTTGCGCCTCTGTTTGCAGAAGGTTTTCGATCTTGTTAATATGCGTTTTTTCTGTGGTAATATCCGATATGAGCACAATGATTTTATCATCACTGAACGGTACTACACGTGCTCTAAAGGATTGAGATTGTTCTTTGATAACTAATTCATACTCATATTGAACCACCATATTTTTTTCTACCGCTTTCAATACAGCGATGGAATGTTGTTTCACTAAAAAAGCGGGCATAACATCGACCATATTTTTCCCTATAAAAAAATCAGGTGACACAAAAAGATTATCTTCTTGTGCTTTAAAATCAATATACACCCCATCTATAGTCATCACGAACAACATATCAGGTAGGGTTCGGAAAATGGAATTGAGGTAATCAGCGTGTTCTTCGGCCTTTTGTTTGGATAGTATTTGTTCTGTAATCTCAATATGCGCTCCTAGAATACTGCTTTTATTATCCGCGGAAACCAACAATTTACCACGTGACCAAATCCAAGCGACAGTGCCATCCTTTTTCAGCAATCGAAAGGTATTTTCGTAGGTACCGACAGGATTTTCCAAAAAGGAAAAAAACGTTTCTTTGGCATGTAGCCTATCATCAGGATGTATGAGATCCAGCCATACTGTTTCTAAATTGGGTTGTTCTGCCCACAAAAAATCTTCTTTCTTGCGATTGAGCATTTGAAAATAATTAGCACTACACCACAGGTGTTGTGTCGATAAATCGTATTCCCAAGCACCAACATTTGAGACATCAATAATACTTCTATACCGCTCCTCACTAATCATTAATTGTTGTTCGGCAGCTTTCTTAAAAGTAATATCTTCTTTTATGGCAATAAAGTGAGTAACGGCATTATCTGCATTTTTCACAGGACTAATGGTAGCAAATTCCCAATAAACTGTGCCGTCTTTTCGTCTGTTTTCAAATTCGCCACTCCATGTTATCCCTTCTAAAATCGTGTTCCACATTATTTCAAAAAACCTTGTGCTTGCACTTCCAGCACTCAGCATTTTTGGATGTTTCCCTAAAACTTCATTTGCCTGATAGCCACTTAACTCTTCAAATTTAGGATTCACAAACTCAATAATACCCTTTGCGTCGGTAATGATTACCGCAGCAGAACTTTGTCGTACAGCCTCGGACAGTTTTTTCAGGTTTAATTCATCTTGCACGCGTTGCGTAACGTCAATAAAAATTCCGTTCCAAAGGGTAGCACCAGCAAATTGCCGTTCTGGTCGGGCATTAATCGATATCCAAACCACCCCTCTTTTGGGCAAGTTTACCCGAAAATCCAATTTTAGGATAGATTGATTTTTTGCCGATTCAAAAAGAGCCGCTTCCCAACGTTGCAAGTCATCAAAGCAAATTTGGCGCAAAAACAAACCTGTCAATTCCTTTTCTTCGACATTTGGCAATTCAAAAAGATCAAAAAAACTAGGCGTCAAAAATGGAAATAGCAAGATACCCTCGCTAGACAGTGACATTTGACAGACCGCACCCGGCACCTCACGTGTCAATTTCTCTAGTCGTTGCTGTACTTCAAAGGCCGCTTTTTCGGCGATGACACGGTCGGTGATATCCGAATCCGAGCCCCTATAAGCAATGACTTTACCGGTTTCATCCAACACTGGTCCGCCGTTGGTGGATAGGTAAACGATGGAACCATCTGGTCTTTCCATGGCGTTTACATAATCTTTAAAAGTGCTCCTGCCCTCGCCTAGCAAGAGCATGGTGTCACGAAATTCATTGCGTCCTTCTTTGGGGTGTAAATCAAAAAAACGCACTCGTCCTACCAGCTCATCAGGTCTGTATCCCCAAACTTGCTCTGCTACAGGACTTACATAGGTGAATAGCCCTGTCAAATCCATTTCCCAAATAACCGTTTGATTAACAGCTGCTATATCCCGAAAACGAGCCTCACTTACCTTAAGTTGTAACTCTTTTCGCTTACGTTCTGTGATATCCTCAAACAAAAAGATAAAAAAATCATCGTGTATAGATGTAAATGGAATGGCTGAAATGGAACAAAATAAGTCACTGCCATTCATGCCTTGCAATGCAAACTCAATAGCTTTTAGTGGTTCTAATTTTTCAAAGGTATCGCGAAAAGCAAGCTGTCTTCTGTCTGTCCAAATAGACAAATCCATAAAGCTAGCGCCTTCTACCTTTCGCTTTTTTGTTTGGAATAATTGAAGCCAAGCCGCATTGACTTGTTCTACCCGAAGGTTTGCGCCGTTGACCAAGACATAAGGAATGGGGCTTTCGCCAAATATTTTAGAAAATCGTCGCTCACTGTCTTGAAGTCTCAGTTCTGCTTCTTTAAGGGTCGTCAAATCTTGCAACGTTATCAAATACGTTTTTGTACCTGAGGCGACATCCAATGCGGAGGAGCGAATAATCACATGTTTTATTGTATTGTCTTTACATGTAATCTCTGCAAAAACAGTCATCTTTTTCTCGTTATGCGCCTTTGCATAAGCGATTTTAGCTTTCCACTCCAACTGCACAAGTCGGCGAACTTTGGGATTGGGAAATGCTTTTTCCCACCAGCTCTCCATATTGGGAATATCGCTTACATCATAACCAAAACACTTGGTAAATTCTTGATTGAGATAAACTACATGGCCATCATTGGTATTGATACCATGGGGTATGGGCGAACTTTCAAGAGTTTTTCTAAAAAACACCTCACTCGCCAGCAACTTGGCTTTTTCTGTTTGGCTTGCTGTAATATCTTGAACTGTTCCACTTATGGTGGTGGACAGCGTACCGTCTGAATTGCACAAATTGGCGCGTTCTTCAACAAAACAAACCTCACCGTCAGGACGGTTAATTCGATGGATGACATGGTAATTACCGTCACTTGATTGAGCTTTAGAAAAACTTTCTTTAACCAAATCTCTGTCATCGGGATGGACCAAATCAAAGAAATCCTGTAAATAAATTATCGTGTTTTTTTGTACCCCAAAAATTCGGTACACCGCTTCCGACCAAAATAAGCGATCATCACTCAAGCGATGTTCCCAATACCCGATATCTGCGAGGTCTTCCGCTTCTTTAATGCGCTCCTTTAATGGGGTATTAGAAAACTTGGTACCCAAAAAGGTATCAACTGCAAAATAGTGACATGTAGAACGAACTGAATCCGTATAAAAGCACACCAAACGAAGTGTTTGAGGGACTCCAAAAGAATCGTTTAATACTAATTGCAATTCAACATCTGTATTTATATCAAGCTGCTGCTTTCCATTTACCAATGCTTGTAAAAGCGCTATCGAACTCGAGCAAAAAATGGCATCAAACGCAAAAAAGGAATGGCCTCCCTCTTGGGCATCAAGTCCGAGAGTTTTGCGTAGGTTTTCAGAAATCCAAATTCTATTGGGTGTGGCGGTATCCCAACAAAAGATACCTTGACTTCCATACTGTATCGTGAAGTCGATAACCGAAAACGGAAGGGAGGAAGTTGCTGTACTATTTGGTGAAGAAACAGACATTGGAGGCTGAATAAATATGATTTTCCAAAACTAACAAAATCCATCAAATGATTTGCAAAATATCCTTGCACTTACCACAAAATGATGTAATAAAAAAAGCGCCTCCATTTAGGAGACGCTTTTAAATCTAAATAAGCTGTATATTATACAAAAAGCTTTTAACTACTTTACTTTATTCACTACAGCTGTAAATGCTTCAGGATGATTCATAGCCATGTCAGCTAAGACTTTTCTATTGAGTTCAATACCTGATTTATTTACTTTGCCCATGAACTGAGAATAGCTCATTCCATGCAATCTTGCACCCGCGTTGATACGCATGATCCAAAGCGCACGGAAGTTACGCTTTTTGGTTTTGCGGTCTCTGTAGCTGTATTGGAATGCTTTTTCAACGGCATTCTTGGCAACAGTCCATACATTTTTTCTACGACCAAAGTATCCTTTGGCATGTTTCATCACTTTTTTGCGACGTGCGCGTGATGCTACTGAATTTACTGATCTTGGCATACTCTTTAATTTTTTGCGAGAGGCGGTTAATCAAATAACACTTAAAGCACTCACACAGGGTTTAATTAATAACACTATTAGATACGAGACCGAAGTCTCACGACATCATTAGATACACAATTGTTTCTTGATGCTTGGCTCATCTACTTGAGAAACGAGACCAGTTTTTGTCAAGTTACGCTTTCTATCTGTCGCTTTCTTGGTGAGAATGTGACTTTTGAACGCGTGCTTGCGCTTGATTTTACCAGTACCTGTAAGCTTGAAACGCTTTTTGGCGCTGGATTTTGTTTTCATTTTAGGCATGATTCCTATTATTTGAACAACTTATTTAGATTTCTTTTTCGGGGCCATCATCATGATCATACGCTTGCCTTCAAGTTTGGGTAAACTTTCCACTTTTGCGTAATCTTCAAGTTCTTGAGCCAATTTGAGCAACAGGATTTCTCCTTGCTCTTTAAAGACGATAGAACGACCTTTAAAAAACACATACGCTTTCAACTTTGCTCCTTCTTGAAGGAATTTCAGTGCGTGCGATTTTTTAAATTCGTAATCGTGCTCGTCGGTATTCGGACCAAAACGAATTTCTTTAACGACAACTTTGATGGCTTTTGCGGCCATTTCCTTTTGCTTTTTCTTTTGGTCGTATAAGAATTTCTTATAATCAATTACCTTACACACCGGTGGGTCTGCATTTGGTGAAATTTCCACCAAATCCAATTCCTGTTCTTTTGCGATGCGCAAGGCATCACGTGTGGCGTATACGCCAACTTCAACGTTGTCTCCAACCAAACGAACTTTCGGGATACGAATGTTTTCGTTTACGCGGTGTTTCGGCTCTTGGGAAACTCTCTGGGGCGGTTTTGATCTAGTTCTCCTCAGTTTTCTGAAATTTTAATTAAACTTTTTATCCTTCAAAGGGGGCCAAACTTGCGTTTACCTCAGTGTTTACTAGGTCGGCAAAGGCTTCCCAGGTGTGTGTTCCAAGGTCTCCTTTTCCGTGCCTACGCACTGATACTGTTTGACTTTCCACTTCTTTTTCTCCTACAACAAGCATGAAAGGGTATTTGTTGACTTCGGCATCCCGAATCTTCTTTCCTACCTTCTCACTACGCTCGTCAATGAGGGCGCGAATATCGTAATTTTCAAGATACTGTGAAAGTTTATTTGCATAATCGTGGAATTTTTCGCTGACTGGCAAAATTATCACTTGCTCAGGCGTTAACCACAGTGGAAAATTACCGCCACAATGCTCAATTAATACAGCCACAAAACGCTCCATTGACCCAAAAGGGGCGCGGTGAATCATTACGGGGCGGTGCATTTGGTTGTCGGACCCTTTATACTCGAGTTCAAAACGCTCGGGAAGGTTGTAATCAACTTGTATGGTTCCCAATTGCCAGCTTCTGTTCAACGCATCGCGCACCATGAAGTCTAACTTTGGTCCGTAAAATGCAGCCTCTCCGTATTCCACTTTCGTTTGCAAGCCTTTCTCTGCGGCCGCCTCTATAATGGCGCGCTCGGCTTTGTCCCAGTTCTCGTCGCTCCCGATGTATTTGGTCTTGTTTTCCGGGTCGCGAAGGGATACTTGAGCCGTGAAATTTTGAAAGTCAAGAGTCTTAAATATATACAACACCAAATCAATCACTTTCTTAAACTCGTCTTTCAACTGATCGGGCATGCAAAACAAATGTGCATCGTCTTGTGTGAATCCGCGCACGCGGGTCAAACCGTGCAATTCGCCGCTTTGCTCGTAGCGGTATACCGTGCCAAACTCAGCCAAACGCAATGGCAAATCCTTGTAACTTCTGGGTTTGGCTTTGTATAGCTCACAATGGTGTGGGCAATTCATGGGTTTAAGCAAGTACTCCTCGCCCTCCTCAGGTGTGTTTATCGCTTGAAAGCTGTCTTTACCATACTTTTCGTAATGGCCACTGCACACATACAATGATTTGTTCCCTATGTGCGGTGTGATGACCTGTTGGTATCCTGCTTTCTTTTGGGCTTTCTTCAAAAAGTTTTCGAGACGTTCGCGCAATGCCGCTCCTTTGGGCAGCCACATAGGCAACCCCTGCCCCACATTTTGTGAAAAAGTGAATAGCTCCATCTCCTTGCCCAGCTTGCGGTGATCGCGTTTTTTTGCTTCCTCTAGAAGTTCCAAATACTCGGTAAGCATACTCGCTTTTGGAAATGAAATTCCATAAACACGCGTCAATTGCTTGTTTTTCTCGTCGCCGCGCCAATAGGCTCCTGCTACATTTAAAATTTTCACAGCTTTCACAAACGAGGTGTTGGGCAAGTGCCCTCCGCGACATAAATCCGTAAAGTTGCTGTGATCGCAAAAAGTAATGGTTCCGTCCTCTAGATTCGAGATGAGTTCGGTTTTATACACATTGTCTGCATAAAAATCAAGTGCCTCTGTTTTGCTCACACTACGCATTTGAAAAGTTGCCTTTTCTCGTGCAAACTCGAGCATTTGTTTTTCGATTTTAGGAAAGTCTTTTTCAGAAAGTGTGGCATCACCAAAATCTACATCGTAATAAAATCCACTTTCAATGGCCGGACCAATGGTCAATTTAGCATTGGGATAAAAGTGGGTGATGGCTTGCGCCAAAATGTGTGCCGAAGAGTGCCAAAAAGCGCGCTTCCCTTCTTCATCATCCCAAGTAAAGAGACGTATTTTTCCAGAGGTCGTCAGAGGCGTTGATACTTCTACAGTAACATCATCTATACTAGCGCTCAACACATTGCGCGCCAAACCCTGACTGATACTTGCCGCTACTTCAAACGCTGTGGTGCCCACAGGGTATTCGCGTACGTTTCCATCTGGAAATTGTAATTGAATCATCGCTTTACAATTGGTTTAAACAAAAAATTTAGCCTGCAAAGATATTGGTTGCGTTAGGATTTCAAATGGTTTTTTTGATAAAGTTTGGTGGTTGGGAGAGGGATTGTGTTTTATAGGTGTACTGCGTTTCTCGAGGGGTTTAGACGCGCTGACACGCTTGGGTTTAGCGCAGCAGCCTAGGTCGCCTGCTGTTGGGGTTTAGACAGGGCGGCTGGCGCTGGCCTTGGTTTAGAGGTGAGGAGTGAAAAAGTGGAAAGTATGAAAGTGGAAAGTTAGCCGATCACTGAGCGGAGCCGAAGTGAAAGGCGGGTGTTGTTTTGAAATCCGTTTTTCTCTTGACGGGTCACACGTTGCGCCTAACCTCCTAACTTCCAAACCCCCAAACCGTATGAAAATGTGCGCGGAATGAATAACGATGCGTTTCCCATAGGGGTTTATGCCTTCGACTGGGGTTTATCGCTGCGCGGGCGGCGCCCTTGCTCGCAGTTTATTGCGTGTGCCTGGCGGCTTACGCAGGTTTATGGAGTGCGTTTGGGGGATGGGAGTGGGATTGTATTTTTTAGGTTTACGGCGTTTTCCGAGTGGTTTAGCCTGTTTAATTCACAAACCTAAAAAAACCAATCCATTTTGTTGTTAGCACCGCAAATATTTGATGACTACTTTTGTAAA
>JAIULY010000137.1 GCA_022565875.1 Schleiferiaceae bacterium
CAAAACCCCACTCAATGCGAATCAAGTGGGGTTTAAGTGCCTGTTTTAATGGCGTTAAGCTTTGCCTTTGCTATTCATATAGCGCGCAACAGCTTCTTTGCTCGTGTACCATACACGCCCTTCTTTGTGGGCGTCAATCTTGCCCCGCCTGGCTAGTAGGCTGAGGTATTCTTGGCCGTAGGGCATCGCTTCTTCCTCTACCAAGTTGCTGATGGGAAGGTAGGCGTCAGCACCGGGTATAGCGGAGAGGTAGATGTTGAGCGACCGCTCTAGTGCTTGGCACATCAGTAACATGAGCTTTTCATACTTGCCCGTATTTGCCTGATTAAGGGCTTCGTAGTACTTTTTGCGATCAGTTTTCAATATAATGGCTGGTGGAAAACCACTGCGCATCAAAAGCAAGTTCATGACTAAACGAACTGTCCTGCCATTGCCATCAAAAAAAGGATGAATGTGCACGAATTGGTGGTGAAATACGGTAGCCAGCTCGATGGCAGAGAGGGCATCGGGATTGGCATTGACATAATCCACGAGAGCGTCGAGCAAATCTGGAACTTTCTGAGCATTTGGCGGAATGAAATTCGCCCCTACAATTCGAACGGCTCCCGTGCGTAACCGACCAGCATAATCATCTTCTATGCTGCGCAATACATAACTGTGCAATGTCAAGATTTCGGAAGCGCGTAAGGCAGCTTCTGCATCTTGTGCCAATGCCGTCAGATGTTTGAGCGCTGTTTCGTGATTTTTGGCTTCGAAATGCTCACGCAACGATTTGCCGCTTATGGTAACGCCCTCTTCCAACACCATTTGTGTTTCGCGCAAGGTGAGCGAGTTGCCTTCAATGGCGTTGGAATTGTAGGTCCATTCAATGGACATGGCTTCGCGAATATTGCGCAAAGCAGCATCCGGAAGCGGGCGCGCTGCATCGAGCTGCTTCTTTTTTTCTTCCAATCGCGCTATTACGGGCTGGAGGTTTTCTTGATATCTAAAATCTACTTTTACCACCCCACAAAAATATCGTTTTCCCTTTGATTTCGCAAGTCCCGATACTCATTTCATTAATTTTTTTGCTCATTGCCTCCAGCATTAACAAGAAGGCACCACACTAAAATAGTTCTGTAACGGATTGGATAAACAACGGCTGCACTTTCTTATGCGAAATAGTCAAAAGGTTTTTTGTGAGTTTGGCCAAGGGTTATTCAAAGACAGCGGTATACAAAAAGGGCCAGTTTTTCCCCGTTATCCATGCGGTATCCTGCTGAATATGTATTCCGTTTAACACACCACTTTCTCGGTTTTTTTCAGCCAAACCCTCAAGATTGAGGTGCCCAACCACTTCGCCGGTTCTGATGCTCGCAAAGTAGATCGTGTTGTCATACCAGCGATTAAACGCAAATGTGGTATCGTTGACTAACCCCATTTCATTGATGCGATTTATGGCTCGGCCATTTTCATGCACATAAATTACCCGCACTATTTCCAAACGCTCTCCCTTTTTTTTGCATTGATACACCTTATCCGATCCATTTGAAATGTAGATGTCATCTCCTTTGGTAAAAATACCCCAGCCTTCTTGTATCAAACTCGGAAGAGGAAGCGAATCGGTTTTTACCAAGTTTTCATCTAATACGACTATTTTGTTTTCTCGCCAGGTGAGGCAAATTAACTGGTTTTCGTAAACGTCTATACCTTCTAAGAATATGTTGTGATCAAATAATTGTCGTTTGGTTACTTTTTTAGTTTCAATTGCTACAGCATAAATTTGAGCTTCTCCATACTGACCACAGGAGATGTATAACTGCCCATTTAGCAGCACCAGTCCTTGCGTGAAACAAGCCTTGTCGATTGCCATACTATCGACAACGCGTACAGATTTTTCCATCGGCGATTGTTTCGCATAGGGAAGCAGTGTTACTTTTTTGCTTTGATGCGCATCGGTAAAATAGAGATACAATGGGGGTGTGCAGTCGTAAAGGTTTATGGACGGATTGGTAATTGTGTCGTTGTAAGCATCAGTTAAAACGACGGTACAGGAGTCATGAACGTCGAACTTGTCCAAAATGGCTGGTAAGCTGTTTTGGGGTTCATACATAAGCGTTGGTAAGTTTTTCGGCAGAAATGAGGCGCGAATGCGTTTTGATGCGTCGTTGTCGCAACTTGAAAAGCTAATGAATAACAGCCAAATATATGCTGATATCGGGACTCGGATAAACGTTTTCAATCGAAAATAGAATGTTGAAGTGTGGTACTAGGCCTTGCATAGTGAATGCGATTGGGCGGGAAGTTGAAGGTTGCCTCCCTGTTATCAGAGGGCAAGCGGTTTGACTTTTTGTCAAAAAGTGTTCGGTATCTCAAAAGGTTAATTTTTTCACGTCATATTTGGGTGGTTCTTTATGGAGGCTCGTTAAAAGAGTCGTAAGGCTACACCAAATAGTAGGTAGCTTTCCATTGCATTACTCCTATTCGTAAAGGGCAAACTATAAGTTAAGTGGGGGGCTAGTTGATATTTTCCAGCAATTTTTAAGGGAAGTTCAACGCGAGCGGTTACCATCCAATTTACAGATACTCGACTCTCGTTTTGTCCAGGTAGATAATTATTAGTCCAGATGCTTTCTATAGACTCAAATCCTCTGGTTAATCCACCGTAAAAAACTTGACTCCAGGTATTTGTTCGGTTGCGTTTGTAACCAAAAAGCAAGGAGCTCCTAGCCCAAAATTCACTAGTATTGAGTATAGGGTTGTAAAGTGTCGCAATATTCTCATCAAATAATATACTGTATTTTCTGCCCGGCCCAAAATCATGACTTAGCCCAAAAGAAAAAACCAATCCAGTAGTGCTTAAAATAGGGGATGCTAAGCCAAAATGCTGTGCTGTGCCAATTTCTCGAATATCGGTTAGTACTTTTTGCTTAAATGCAATTTCTTCTTCAAGGAGTGTGATGATTTCTCCGGTGTGCAATTTTACATCATATGATGTATGGGGTACCGTGCGTACTACCTTGCCTCTTATGAGTCGGCCATCTTTGAGCTCAAATTCTGAAGCAAGTAATACCACAACATCAGGAACGAAATTCCCCGCATCGTTTATTGGGCCACGTTGCCCAAATACAGGGGAGAATTGAATCAGAGTGAATACAAAGAGAAACGCGAAAAATCGTGAAAATAAGCGGTGTAGTGTTGAGGTTTTCATAGTTAATAGAGATCTGGTGTGGATGGAGATGAAAGGAATAAGGGGAGAGATTTATTGAATCGTAATGTAATACCTACCATAAGGGCAGATTGTTTTAGTCTTGGAATGTATACGTACATGGCAGAAAAGGCCAATCCTTTTCTATCACTTAATTGAAAATCGTACTCATACATAAAGGAATACCCAATAGCAGAAGTTTCATTATAAGAAAACAGCCGATTAATATCCAAACCGGCTCCCAAAGTATGGATATTTTTCTTGGTTCGATTAAGTCGATATCCGAGCGTGGTATTAATCCTTCCAAGAAAAGCGGTTTCGTCTACTTGTATAAAAGCTATTGGCTTGTAAAAAGCCCTACCCATAAAAACCAGATTTCTGGAGAATTCTAATCCTCCACCAATTAAAATTCCAGCGTTAACCTCGTCCTCCGTTATATGGGTAACAGCGCCAATTTCATAAAAAAAATTGTTTTCTCTTCTGTCCGGAGCAACCCAAGCAAGTTCTTGAACATCTGCTATGCGAATCTCTATTCGCTTTGACTCCCTATTGCTTAGAATATATATTTGTTCATTGCTTGAAACTGATTGACGTTGCAGTCGGCCACGAATTACGGTTCCATTGTTGGTGGTGATTTCGGTTACCACAAGCGGATAAATTATATTTAACTCGGCAATGGTTTGTCTACTGATTAATATAGGAAGGTCTTCGTTTGGAAGTGGGGGAATCAAACCTTGTGTTTGTGATTGCAATGAAAGCGTCACAAGAAAAAATAAAGAGAGGAGTAGTGTCTGTTGTAGGAGCTTTGCCATAGAGTAGGGTGTGTTACAATTATTTTAAAACAAAAGTTATCTCATCTGCTTCTTTGATGTACAAGTGAAACATGGTCGAGGTAAGGTGTTATTTCCCAACCAATTATTTGGCCAAAAATCAAACTAAATAAAAAAAAGGGCTCTTAATGATCTTGTTTGTAAAATGCCATGGTTTATAATGTGGTTTATAAGTGACTTATAATTTGAGGTTTAGATTTCTTTTGATACAAAGTAACGACCATCTATATTTCTCTTGTTTTTATTTCGATACTGCGAAACAAGTTTCCTTTTTCTAAAAAACCCGTAATGTGACACCGCCCAATACAAAACCATAGGGCATTAAATCTTGCTGTTTTAGCGGCAGGTAGTAGGAGATGGTCGGTACAAATTGAAATTTGTTGACTGTTGTGAGTGGTAATTCAAACCGAGTTGTAAATAGCCACAACCTAGTAAAATTGCTATTAAAAAAGGATAGACCAGTGTAATAGGATTGGCTAATCTCCTTAAGCCGCCTGTGCTTGTAGCCAATGAGCAGACTATGTACATACCACGCATAGTCTTCTTCACTCAGGTTTGCCCCGAAAGTTGAATACATAATGCTATATTTTAACGCGTCGCCAAAGTCATAAGAAAGGCCAAATCCAAAGGCCAATCCCGACCCAGAAGAAGGCACAGGAATGGTCGAATACACTCCCCCCTGAACATGATATCCAAACCGAAGCTCTCGCATATCTCGCAATACTTTGTACTTACTTACAATCTCCTGTTCTCTAATGGTAATGTATTGTCTGTTATAAAGTTTTACCTCGTAAAGCTGTCCCATAACAATCCGTTCTACATGACCCCGGATTATTCTTCCGTCTTTCAATTCAAATTGGGTGATGATCTTTCGGTCTAAATCTGGAAGAAAAATAGCCTCTCTATCGGCTTTCCTGGAGTCGTAATATTCGTTTTGTGCAAAACAAACAACCGGGTTGCTCAAGAGCCCTACGAGTAACCAAAGAAAGCAACTTTTGGGTATGATTTTAAGTGTTTTCATGATTGTGGAAGGTTAAGATATCGTTTTTTTCTCCTTGGGGCTGCATCGTAAATTCGGTAGGAGCACCCAAAAACAAGGAGTGAACTTCTTTGGAGTGGGAAGAAATAGAACTTTGTAAAAAGCGACACCCCAATACCATTTGTGATTTTAATATCGTAGTCGTAATGACCAAGCAAAGCAAAATCGGTATTTAACCAGGGTTCCATAAATAGAAACAGTCCTAATCCAGCGCCAACGGTATGTATATTTGATTGATGGCGATTGAGGCGTTTTCCGAATAGTGTTTCGATGCCTAGAAAATTGTATTCGCTATCACCCTGTTGATTATACATATTATGATGGGTGGAGTTTACCAGCAATATGGAACTATTAAACATTTCATAGCCAATCCCTAATATTGCCCCTGCACTAGAAATGGCGCCCGTTTCACTACTCGGCCCAAAGAAGTAGCCATATTCACTAAACGTATTCCTTTCACTTCTATTAGGATTCACCAAGGCTATTTCTTTTACATCTTCAATAGGTATGGCCTGACGACCATTTAAACGAGAACCAATGAGAAATACTTCCTTATTGTCTACAATATCTCTGTTGAATAAATCTCCCCTGATAACCAAGCCATCATTTGTGGTGATTTCCGAAACCACAATCGGATAAAGGTTGCTAATTTCCCATAAGGTTCTTGTGCTTATATCAAGCGAAGGGTTTCTAGTGGTGGTGTCTTGCACGGATTCGCTGGTCTGTCCCTTTAAATTTGAGAGAAACAGCAATCCAAGGAATAGTGAGAAAAGTGGACGTAGTTGTTTTGTCATACTTTGGAAGTGTTGCTTAGCTGTTTTGATATTGCCACCCTGTGATTTCTGCGATGACAAACAAGTCAATGATCATCATAGATGTAATAAGGAGGCGATAATGAAATGATATTTTGAAGCGCTAAAATATACTTTTTGACTGAACAATTTCTAGAAATTGTTTAAAATTAAAGCCTTTTCTTTTCGAGAACGACACATGCACGAAAAGGGTGAGCGATTTTTGTCCGGTTTTTAAAGAAGAATAATACCAAATATGAGCATTTCACTATTGCTTCAATGCGTGCTCTAGGAAGGTGAGATTCTGAAAACTGGAAAGAGTACAAAAACACAAAAAATCTTCCTTAGTGTTTCTTCGTGTTGCGCAAGGGATGGTAGCGGTAGCCCGGAGGCACAGGGCCCTTACAGTGGTGTGGGCAGCGGAGGCTGTGACCTTAGGAGCAGACCCCGAATGCCCCATCCACTGTGGGCCATGTGCTGAGGACTACAAGTGGACAGCCCGGTGCCGCCCCATTTGGCACGAATGCATAACGATGGGTTTGTTGTAGGGGGGGCAGGCGCCATTAATAGCTTACTTCTTCTAAATAGATTTCAAGTGGGCAATGGTTATCGTGCTATTAGAAAAGCTGTTTTTGATAAAATTTTATAGAAATCATTCCGAAAAAGTCACAACGATTTGATGAAACATTTTGAGGGGATTACGTCAGACATACGCATTCCTTTTGTGAGTAAAATTTGGTTGATCTAGCGGGGTAATTAGGCATATAGGACGCCAAGTCCTAGCAGTAACGAAAAAAGTAGTGTGGTAATGGCAAGTGGTTTTAGTAATTGGTCAAGGGCTTCTCGATTTTTGGCTTGCCACATTTTCAATCCATTGCGAATGATAAGTGGGGCGGTAAATAAAAAAAGGTATTTGGGCCAGCTGCCCGGCAATGGCGCAACATAAATAAGAGGGAGCACAAGAGCGCCCAATAGCAATAGCAGATGGTACACCTTTGCTTTGGGCAAACCAAGACGAAGCGCAAGTGTTTTCTTTCCTGCGGCAGTGTCGGTCTCCATGTCGCGCATGTTGTTGAGGTTGAGTACTCCAGCGCTCAATAAGCCAATGGCTGTGGCGGGTAACCAGATAGCGGCGGGAAGTGTCCCTGCCTGTATGAAATAACTGCCACAAACCCCTAGCCAACCAAAAAACAGCAGTACAAACAAATCGCCTAGGCCAATGTAGGCGTAGGCTTTTGCGCCAACGGTATACGTAATTGCCGCCAAAACAGCCAACAATCCCAAGCCTACAAACAAAAGGGCCAAAGCCCAAGAAATGGGTTGCAAGGCAAGGATACTCAAAAGAGTACCGCTCCAAAACGCTGCAATGGCCAGTGCCAGTATTGCTTTGCGCATTTGAGCTACAGAAATTTTCCCGGCAGCAATGGCGCGTTGCTCGCCAACCTTATTGGCGTCTGTCCCACGGATGCCATCGCCATAATCGTTGGCATAATTACTCAGAACTTGATAAAGTAGCGTGGTGAGCAAAGCCAACACCAAAATAGACCAACGGAAAGGACCCGCAGAAGCGGCGAGTAAGCTACCCGTGATGATGCTGGAAAACGCCAAAGGCAGCGTGCGCAATCGTGCGGCTTGTAACCAATCTTTGAATGTCGGTTTTGGGCTTTGGGTCTGGGTTACATCCATTTTTGATGATTGTTTTCTACTTTATATAGTCCGTAATTGAGCAATTGATAGGCGGTTTTAGCAGGTAAAAAGGGCGCGGAAATCGTTCCGGCCGCCGTGTGAATTTTTACGGTGTA
>JAIULY010000138.1 GCA_022565875.1 Schleiferiaceae bacterium
ACAATAAGCTCTTCCGTTATACTGTGTTTTCGAAAAATCTTTTTGGAACGTGTGTGCTGCTGCTGGGATTTATTATCAGGATGTCACCAAAAATGTAAGGTGTTTGGAGACAAGCGTATAAGAAATGGTGGTACACGGATGTTTCCAGAAATGTAAGGGATTTGGAGGTGAACGTATAATAAATAGGGTATCCGGATGTTCCAAAAGTGTAGGGTGAGCGTGTGTGCTGTTGCTGGATTTTATTATCTGGATGTTTCCAGAAATGTAAGGGGTTTGGAGATAAGCGTACAATAAAATACCGCCCGTTCGTCGCCTTATTATAAAAATTGCAGTGCTTTAATGATAAAAATCTTTTCCCAAAGTTTTTCTCAAATGTAAACGGATGGATTGCTATTGCCGCTTTTCTGCATAAAGCCTTAATTAATCCATCTTAATCTGTCAATCTATAAAACGGTCTTTGCGCTTGCATCATAAATCCGCTCTTATTTTAACGAAATCAATTGACAATGAAGCTTCTTTCACAAAATTTGTCCTTGACTTCATAAATCAAACTAAACCTGGATGTCTAGTTCTGTGGCAATTTTTTGCCTTGAACTTTGCTATCCTACGGTTATCAGCCCTCGGATTTGTTTTTGTGTCTTTTTTCCTTGTATTAGCCCTTTTGTAAGGCATTGTTCTGTTTTTTGAAATATTACTTTGATTGATCTCAAAAAAGAAATAATTTCTGTAGCTTATTTAATAAAAAAAATTATTTTTGCTATTAATTAGTAACTGTAACCAAATCTTTACAACATGAAAACGTTTTTATTTTCCAAAATTTTCTGGTCCTTTGTATGCTGCTTCATTTGGATTGGAATTGTTACTGCTCAAAAAAGTGATGCGAAAATTAATTTTAACGTCATTTCACAAGGTGGCTACACACATTTTACAGGCGAACGTGGATTAATGCCTCACAATAACACAAGTACAGGACATGGCATTAACTTTAATACAAATCCTGAAATCTTTGACCCTGCTGCCGTAGACTTAAAATCTGGAATTAGCTGGGGACTTGGGGTGGGAATGATGGCTAACTTTCCGCGTAGTTATATTTTTACCGAAGTAACATTTCAGCAAAATACTGTGCAATCCAAAGAGTCTTTTCAACTCAATCAAAATTGGGATCTTTTGACAGTAAATGGAGTGGATAGAAGGGTTTCTTTGAGTAATTCTTTGGGAGTCAAGAATAAGAAATTTGGTTTTGGTTTGTCTTTTGGTCTTAGTTACCGATTTAGTACTTATGAAGCGTATAACATATTCTTGCGGAATGGAATGATAGCCACCGAACCCAATTTTTCAAAACCTCGCAATAGAGGCATATCGCTTACCTATGGTTTAAACATACCTATTTTTACAAATTTCGGGATTGTTGAATTGCGATATGATCGATTCACAATGGTAGCTAACGATAACACTCTAACGGCTGATATTCCAATAGCTCTTTTGGGTAGCGATTTTCGTCATCACTTAAACGCGTTTAGCCTCAGAGCGATTATTCCCTTCCCTAATAGGTAATTTCATAATGATTATCGGATAAAAATGGCATTAGAACCAATAGCCAATTGCGGTATTAATAAAAAAATAGTGGTTTTGATTGCGAATTTCTACAAACGGTGTTGCGGAAGGTGATGCACCTACCTGTTTTATATCCTGAAAGTGAAATTCGCCGTAGCCACCGTTCCAGCCGAGATCTATGGCCAATGAATAACGGCCTTTTATAAGTGCGTTTCGAAGGCGAAGACCACCGCGTATTTGTGAGTTTCTTACGTATTCTAATCGCATTTCGGCAAAAACATTGTCTCTGTGATTCAAGGCATAGGTTTGGTCCCAAGATTCTGTCATTAGGTTTACCCCGAGTTCTGTAAGTAAGCTTAATTGATAAATCCAATTATTTTTTTTGTTGCTGGATAAGAAAACCTCTGGGGTTATTTCCAGTTGCCAAAAAACGCCAAAGTAATATAGGTGCCATTCATTGAAGCGTTCCTCTGGAAACTGGGAAACTTCGGGGTTGTGGAATGGGTAAGCTGGATTATCTGCTAGGGTAATGTCATAGCCTACTTTACCCGTTCTGAATGTTGCGCCAACATAATTTCTGTTTTCAAACCACTTGGAAAAAGTTATTTCTAATTGTGGCAATGGACGCGCTTGCAGAGTTTTAACCCATGCATCGGCTTCCAAAAAAGGGAAGGTAACAGCATTCAGACTTAAGGATTGTAAGTTGTACCCATAGCCAATATAGATGTTGTGCTCAAGCTCTGATGTCGCGCTCGGAGCTTTACTATCTGTAGCTTGTGCGATGCAGTTTGAAGCTTGGAAGTATAATACCCCAACAAAAAAACAAACGAAACCTCTCATGAAGCACTCCTTAAAGTATCAGGAATCGTGCAGACTGGAATGGAGCGCATTTTGTGCTGATTTGCACGATTAAATCGCAGGTAGATTTCCATAACTTCTTTATTTCGATCAACAAAATCATCAGGGGTGTTTCCAGCCGCCACTTGTGCCATGGCCCATTCTAATTCTGGATAGGTAGCGCCTATTTGATCCTCGTCCGTTCGGTCGTCGCCCCAAAGTCCGTCGGTTGGGGGGGCATCTAAAATAGATTGTGGAACCTTTAAAAAACTACCAAGTGCAAAAACTTCTGTTTTCAATAAATCGGCAATCGGACTGATGTCAACACCTCCATCACCATATTTGGTATAAAAGCCAACGCCAAAATCCTCTACTTTATTTCCTGTCCCTAAAACTAAGTAGCCCATAGAGGTGGCAATTTGGTACATTGTAGTCATTCGCAAGCGCGAGCGGGTATTGGCTAAGGCTAAGTCTGTTCTTTCTGTAATAAGGGTGGGTTGAACTTTCACAAAGGCATCGTACACAGTGGTTAAATCGATTCGCATAGAGCTCACATTTTCAAAGCGTTTGCTCAATTGTGCAATGTGTTCCTGCCCTCGAAGATCTTGCTTGATTTCCTGGTGTATCGGCATTTCCAAACAGATTACAGGATAGCCTGTAAGCGCACCTAAAGTGGAGGTAACAGCGGAGTCGATCCCCCCAGAAATACCAATCACTAAACCCTTGGCCGGACAATCGTCCAGATATTCTTTTATCCAGTTTGAAATATGATTTGCAATAGCTTCTGTTTGCATGCAATTTCTTTTTTTAGATTTGAATCTAATTAATTATAACAAATCAATAACTTGTTGGTTTTTGTTGTTTTTGATGCGCTTTTTTTGATTTAGATGCCGTAAAGGGCTCCAATACTACTACAATTTTGATTTTAGCTTAAAGACACCATCATTAACAAACTGATCTACCTCTTTTGTGAAAAATACATTGCCAAAAACACCAATGCCGATAATGTGCTGCTCTCCTTCCCAATTAATTTTGGTAAAAGAAAACAAAACGTAGTTGCTCGTGCTCACTGACTCTTTTAGGATCCCTTCAACCAGCACACCACCAAAAGCATTTCCCAATCCTTGAATCAACTCGTCCCAATCATCCTGTGCAACTTTTGACGCACTTTCTTTTTGCCAAGCTGTTTTTATTTTCGTTTTTAATGCCTCTCGGTGTTGAGCGGCATCGGGATTAGAAATGGCAGCTATAATGGCTATTACAGCTAGAAAAATAAAGATTAAAGTTCTTTTTTTCATTTTTCCAATAATCGGATAAACAGAGAAAAAGAAAATCCCAATTGCTATTTCAATTGGCTTCTCTTCTGATTTTAAAATAAAACGGCAATGAACAAGCTCACTTGGTTGTACCGCAAAGTAGGATTGTCTGCAAAGGGTTTTGTGCGGCTTCTGATATTGTTGAAAAAACTAAGATTCAAGTCAATACCACCTACAAGTGAGGTGCCGCCACGAAGTTCGTATTCAGTACCTAAGCCTACTAAAAAGGAGGTGTGAAAAAGTCCCGCTGCTCGGCGATCATTAAGACCGTCTGGTAATGCTATGTTGCCTTTTTGTGAGAAAGTTGAATTAGCTTCATTGGCTAAAATCCCCAAAGTGCCGCCAAACTTTGCAAAATATGTCATTTTATCGAGTTGTGCCGTGCTCATTTTTAAGGCAAAAGGCACTTCTACATAGTTTGAACTGTATGTAGCGGCAAAATCACTATCTTCTACTTTACCACCACGCCCCATGTAATTCACGCCTGTTAATAAACTGTAGCGCTCTGAAAATGCAATATCCGCAACCAAGCCGAAACCGAATTTACCACGTACCGAGTTGTCTAAATTTTCGGTGTCATTGCCTAACCATGCTAAACTAGGGTTAATGAGTAATCCAAAACGGAAATCTTTTTGTGCATTTGCATAATTTGCAAATCCCAATGCTATCATTAGGCTAAAAATGAGTGTTGCTTTTTTCATAATTTTAATGTTCTGTTGTAGATGATTTGTTGTTGTATTGTAAAGGACAAAGATACGAAAGTAAGATAGTAAAGGATGGTTCACAAATTTGGAGCACGTTTTTTTTACACGGTTCCTTGTAGTAGGCAACAAACATTTTTTATCCTTGATAAAACACGTACTTTTGAATCCGAAACAAATACCCTGTAAATGGTTTTTAAAAAACTGAAAATGAGATTATTTTCGCTTGTTTTAATGCTGATTGCTGTCGGTTTATTCACCCGTTGCCAGCAAAGTGGGTTTGAGGTGGATGTGAGTCGGATACAGGTGAATGCGTCTTTAGATGTTATTCATCTCGATTTTTTTGAAGCGGATGAAGCAGATTTTGAAACAAACTTAGAAGCTTTACGAACTCGTTATCCTTTTTTTTATGGATCGGGAACATTGCGATTCTGGAAGACGCATTTTGAAGACCCCTTACAGAAAAAATTAGTAAAAGACATCCGAAAGCAGTTTCCTGATTTTGATTTACTTGAATCGGATGTTGTGGGTTTGCTAAAGCATTACCGCTATCACTTTCCTGATGCTCATTTGCCGCATCCTGTTGCGTATTTTTCAAACTTGGATTTTGATTTCCCTGTTCTGGTGGCCGATACATTCATTTTTGTTGCCCTAGACCTATACCTTGGTGCAGCACATCCAGCGTATAAAGATTTGCCTAACTATTTGGCAGCTGAGCGCGATAAAACGTATCTAATTAGAGATATTGCCGAACAACTCGCTAAGGGTTACATTGCTGAAATGGCCCCTGATGCAACTTTTATCAATGAAATGATTTATCAAGGTTTGGTACACTATTTCATCAAGTCGATGATTCCTTCTCTTAGTGACGCTCACCTTTTTAAATACACGGAAGAACAGCTTCAATTTTGTGTTGATAATGAGCGCATGATTTGGAGTTATTTTATTGATAATGAGTTGTTATTCAGTACGTCATTAGACCCTAAAAGACGCTTTATTTACCCGGCTCCTTTCTCCAAATTCCGAACCTCTTTTGATGCGCAAACCCCCGGGCGAATTGGACAATGGATGGGGTATCAAATTGTAAAAGCATATGCTGAAACTCATTCGCAAGCCATAACCGATCTTTTACAGCCCGTCGACGGGGCTACTTTTCTTAAAAAATCTAAATACAAACCCAAATGAGCAATAGAAACTCCGAATTGAATTTCAAAATAAGCCTAGACGAGAACAACTTACCCAATACCATCACGTGGTCGGCTTCTGATGCTGGCCTCAATAATGAACAAGCTTCGGCGATTATTGTCAGTGTTTTTGACGCTGTGCAAAAGGACACGTTGCGACTAGATTTGTGGGTGAAAGATTTTCCTGTGGATGATATGAAGAAGTTTATCCACCAAACCATTGTTTCCTTGGCTGAAACATTTGAAAGAGCTACAGGCGATGCTGAAATGACCTTAGATATGAAAGATTTTGCTCGTTATTTCGCTGAAAAGCAGCAGTTAATAAAGAAAAACTAAAGTGATGGTTAACTCGGAATTGGTAGCCTTTCGGCAAATGCTTCATCAACACCCTGAGGTTGGGGGGCAAGAAGTTAACACCCAACGTCGTATTCTGCAGCAACTTGAGAAATTTTCACCTACTTCGGTAATTACGGTGGGAGGAACAGGTGTGCTAGCTACATATGATTCTGGTGTTGCTGGACCAGCGATTTTGCTAAGAGGGGATATTGATGCCCTACCTATTCAAGAGGTAAACACGTTTTCTTATGCCTCAACAACAGCCGGTGTGTCTCACAAGTGCGGACACGACGGACATGCGACCATCGTCATGGCGGTTGCCGCTTTACTCCATGAAAAACCACTCGCTAAAGGAAAGGCCTTTTTGCTTTTTCAACCTTCTGAGGAAAATGGGATGGGGGCGCGCGCAGTATTGGAAGATCCTCAATTTTCAACCATCCAACCAGATTTTGCGGTGGCACTGCATAATCTTCCCGGGTATCCACTTGGACAACTTGTGGTGAGAAAGGGAAGCTTTACGCCGGCTGTTACTAGTCCAATTATCAAATTTCATGGTAAAACAGCGCATGCCGCAGAGCCTGAATTTGGCGATAATCCAGCAGTAGCTATGGCTGAGTTGACCTTGCAACTCAACACCATGAGCCAACCGGATATGTCGCGCGACGACTTTCGTTTATTGGCTTTTGTGCATACTGTATTGGGTGAAGAGGCCTACGGCATTTCTGCCGATTCTGGTGAAATACACCTAACCGTTCGTGCGTGGACGAATGCTGTCTTGGAAAACTTTGTCGCAGAAATTCATTCCCAAGCCAAGACTATAGCGGCCAAGCATAATTTGCGCGTAACATTTGATGTTACTCAGGAATTTTTTGCCAATCAGAACGATGATGCAGTGGTAGATCTCATTGTCGCTGCAGGTGAAGCTTTAAATATGGACACCCATTGGCGCAAAACGCCCAATCGTTGGGGCGAGGATTTTGGTCTGTTTACTGAGAGATTTCCGGCAGCCATGTTTGGATTGGGTAGCGGTGAAAATTGCCCAGCTTTACATAACCCAGATTATGATTTCCCCGATGATTTGATTGAGATTGGCGGGAAGTTATTTTATGAGATTATTCGGCGTGGGGTGGAAGGATGAGTCAAAATGGGTATGTGTAATTTGGTGAAGCCAACAACTGACCCTGAAGGATCACATGTTTATAGTAACACGAATCAGGAAAAAATCCACCCGACCCTGAAGGGGTCGCATAAATTTGGCAACGAATTTTCCATAAACATACAATTGCGGTAGGGTAAAAACAACAAACACACGATAACTGACCCTGAAAGGGTCACATGTTTATAGAATCACGAAACACAAACAGCCTCCCGACCCTGAAGGGGTCGCATAGCTTAGGAAATGAATTTTCCAAAAACATGTAATAACGTCTGGACGCTAATTAATTTGTGGCCAAATCCAACGCCCCAAACAACAATTGTTCTATAATCAATACACCATAATAAAGATATTCGACCCCCTCGGGGTCGCGGTTCATTGGGGGCTTTCGTTGCTATAAACATGCAATCCCTTCGGGATTGTTTTGGATTTTCGGCTATTGTCAAGAATGAATGGACACCCGTTATGAAGATTATAAACATAAAAACCAGTGGTGCATTGGTAAACCTAATACTGACCCAGAATGGGTCACATGTTTATAGTAACACGAATTAGGAAAAA
>JAIULY010000139.1 GCA_022565875.1 Schleiferiaceae bacterium
GAAGGGGTCGAATGTATATAGCAATCAATAGCTAAACTTCGAATACGACCCCGAAGTGGGTCGAATCATCTGGAAATGAATCTACCATAAACATCTAATCCCTCAGGTAGTGTAATGGTTGGGGCAACAAACTTTGGCGTAACATCACGGTTTTTATTTATAAATTATAAGAATTACTGCGTTGCTTGTTTAACAATCTTTGTGTTAAGGGGGCTTGGCTTTGTGTTTCTGCACTTTATTGGTTCAAAATAATGTTGTTCGCCAAACAAAACACCAAAACAATTTCCAGTTTACTCATTCAATTATTCCGAAATACATTCCTAATCCACTGGCAAACAATAGCATGAATCACATTAACTAGGGGCAAGACTATCAATAACTCATTATCCACTTTAATCTAAGCTAAAGACGATAGCTTTGTTGTAAAATCATTGGTTGTAGCGGCCTTTGGATTATTCATTTCTTATGATTTTACTTCCATCCCATGAAAAAATTCATTCCCCGTCTTCTATTGGTATGTTTTTCTAAAATAAAGAGCTTTAGGTTACTTCATTGTTTCTTAGTACTATTTTATTCGATTGAGAGCATTGGTCAGATAACACTATCTACCATATCGACCCCAAATTATTCAGGAAATCTTCTAGCCGAAGTCATTACTTTCGTAGTTGAGAATGATAATGCGCACCCTGTACTATTAAACCAAATTGATTTGAGAGCTCCTATTGCAGGTGAGTACAACCTTTGGTCTACAACTTCTCATGTATCAGGTATTGTTAATTTGCAAGGCCAATCATGGGATCATAGAGCGTTGGCAACCACCACGTCATCAAATGTATACTCTTCAGTTTTTACAAATTTAGCTCTTGAAGTTCCGCCCAACTCAACTGTTCGTTTCGCCATTTCACACGTTAACGGAGTTAGGATTACTGGAACGAATCCGATGCCAGCAGTAAACAGCTTTTCTGCAAATGGCATTCACCTTCGAATAGGAGGTTATCAAATTGCGGGACAGCCTGTTGGCTATGCTGGCCCAATACCCTTTGCAGCCAGCAATCCGCGCTTCTTTACAGGAAACCTATATTTTTCTTTTCCACCGGTGTGTATCACCCCAACAGTGGATGAAGCATTGACAACAAAATCCTTTATTTGCGGTGTAAATGATAGTGCTACACTTTCGGCAACTGGAATTGTTCCAGCGCAAAACTATGCTTTCCAATGGTTTTCATCATTAGACAGCATAAACTGGACACCTATTGCTAATGGAACTCAGGCGACCTTTAAGGTGCGCCCAAATGCAAACACCTTTTATCGTTTAGAAGTTACATGCGGCACTCTAAGTGCTTGGTCTACGCCTGTTTGGGTTGCAGGACCTCTAACGACACCTGTATCTCATTATACAGTAAACAAACTTCAAACTACTGGAGGAACTAATTTTAATTCGTTTCGAGATTTAAGGGATTTTTTAAGTTGTTTAGCCCCTATCAACAATCCAATTTATGTGGAGGTTGTTCCTTATTCAGGCCCCTATTATGAAAATGCATCTTTTAGTGCGGTGGCAGGCGCATCGGATACGAATAGAATATTTATTAATGGAAATGATAATTTACTTTCATTTACCAACGCCACGTCATCAAATAGAAGTGCTGTATCCTTAAATGGAGCAAGCTTTTTTACAATAGAAAACTTGAAGGTCAATGTTGATGGACAAAGTCACGGATGGGCATTGACTTTGATTTATGGGGCTAACCATAACACATTTAGAAATTGCACCTTTACATCTCCTGTACATTCGTTGAGTCAAAATTTTGCTGGTCTAGTTGTTACAGGCTCTCAATCAAGCAATATAGGAACTGGAATTTCCGGCAATAACAATACTTTTGAAAACAACAACATTATTGGTGGTTGGGTAGGGGTGTCAATTGCTGGTGGCGGTTCCTTCTTGAGCACATATCAAGAACAAAACAAATTTATCAATAATACTATTTCAGATTTTGCTGCTTTTGGCTGTGTGATTCGCAATCAAAAAGATGCTACTATCACTGGAAACTATTTTTCACAAGCAACAAGAGGCACGTATACCTCAACTGTTCACGTCTTCGATATTGGGACAAATAATTCTGGAACTCGTATTTCCAAAAATGAGATACTAGCTATTGGCAACGGGTGGAACGTACAGCAAATCAGATTCTTTAACATTTCGAGTTCCCCTAACGATTCCCTCAATCCTGTAAAGATTGAAAACAATCTCGTTTACAACATTTATGCAAACGCACCCCAAAAAGCTATACACTTCTTTCAAGGGATCAGTAACAACATAAAAATATTCCACAATACATTTGTAATTGGCCACTCAAACACACAAAATAGTTTGGACAATAGCATATTGTCTCAGTCGTCCAATGCCACTGTAAATAGCATTGAGGTTCGAAATAACATATTCCAATTTAATGGGGGTGGTTTGTATTACGATATTCAAGGCAGTAATCCTGATTTTAAAACCAATACTAATGTTTATTTCAAAGCAATAGACAGTACTGGTTTCCATGCGAACTTTGGGGGAGTAAGTTTTTCAGATTTTGCACAATGGCAAACCTTTGGTGCCAATAATTGGGATGCAAACTCTTTTATTGGAAATCCAGAATTCATTGATTTGGCAAATGGTAATTTGAGGCCGTTTTCTGCCATAGCAAATGACAATGGGGATTCCCTTGGCTTGGAGTATGACATAAATGGTACGCAGCGATCTCTTTCGCAACCAGATCGCGGCGCTATTGAGTATTTTACCTTTGAACACGACATGGAGCTTGTCTCCATCTTTGCATTTAATGAGATTTGTTTATCTGAAAATGACACGCTGGTCTTCAATATGAAGAAAACCATTGGCCATACTATTGACTTTTTTACTGACACACTTGTATTGCACTGGAATGTTACCGGACCCATATCAAGTGCTGGAACAGTTGTGATTGGTAGTGGAAGTTTGTCATTAGGAAATAATCTTTCGGTAGTGGCGGGAGGTGTGGATATGTCTATGGCAGGCACTTACTTTGTAACTGCTTGGCTGGATACTGCCTTTGCGAATGCGCTGCCTCAAAATGACACCATATCAGCAGTTTGGGTTGAAAGAGAAGCTAATTTAATTGTCTCGCCTAAGCAGCTATTTTTTTCAAACACAAATGTACTTGACTCTGCCACAGCATCATCTAGATTTTTCTCTTCACATCCCACTATTCACTTTTCAGAAATTTATCAAGGACCTTTAGTGTCCACTTTAGGCCCAGTAAATGGATGGCCTGCTTATATGCAGCATACGAATTCATATGTAGAAATTATGGGCATTCCTGGGTATGATTTGTCAGGCTGGCGTCTTGAGCAATGGTTTTCCGTAGGAGGAAGTGATCAAATGTATGAATTTACCTTTAAGCCCAATACCCTTTTTGGTCCAAATGGAACTTTAGTAGCTGTTGTAAATGCATCCCCAAGTAGTGTGGAAAGTCCAAGTGACTTTTATTATCATGCTTTTGATGGCGTTACATTTAATTTTTCAGTAACTACGCCAATAGGTAGAGTTTTAAAGGCTCCAGATGGGACTATTGTGGATGCAGTTTCTTTCAGAAATTATCAATTCCCCAGTGCTTCTGGGATCCATCATGAACACTGGCGTTTTGGTCTATCAAGTGCACCTACTAGTAATTTTAGGGGTATGCGTTTAATTGGCCCTGATATAAACAGCACAACTAACTGGGAATATATTTCAGCGAGCAATAGACAAGACCCGAATCAACTGAACTCAGGTGTTTTGGTACCCACCCAGCCCAATTATGATTTTCACTGGAGCTTAGATGGAGTATTTTATGATACAGCTACCACCATTCAAATTGGACCTTTCGCCAGTGATGGTCGATACGTATTTACGGCAAGCATGATTTCTCCATGTGGGCTGATAAAAGACTCTGTAATTGTGAATGTTGGGCAATTGGAAGCGCGAGTGCAATTTATCAATGATGTTTCAGATGCCTTTGTTTCATCTGTCGCCATTTGGATCAACGACACCAAAGTTGTCCCGCAATTAAATTACCGATCGGCGTCAGATTTTATAGCTGTAGAAGCAGAAACGCCAGTTCTAGTAAGCATGACCTTGGTCAATGCCACAGACACTAGTGGTGCACTTTTTCAGAAGGAGTTGATCTTCACCAATACTAGGTCTCATGTGGCTATTGCCAATGGTGTATTTTCTACAACAGGATATTCTAGCGCTACTTTGGTGGATTGGTTTGTGTATAATCAAGCACGAGAACAATCACAAAAACAAGGGGAAACGGATGTGTTGCTCTTTCATGGCGCCTCGGATGTGCCTAGCTTTTTCAATGTGTTTGACTTGACAAATGCTTCACAAATTGGAAGTGTTGACTTTCATGGTTTTGACGGTTACGCGATGATGATGACTAGAGATTATGAGTGGGTGTTGAAAACTATTGGTGGGACAGATTTTGCTGGTTATCATGCGCCATTACTAGCATTAGATTTACAAGATGAAGCGGTGACGATGCTCATAAGTGGCTTTGCAGATGTTGGAGCAAACAACAATGGACCAGAATTTGGGGTATGGCTAGCGCGACCAAACGGTGGAAACTTAATTCCTCTTAATCGTGTTTTTGGTATTTCAATAGAAAACGCTAATCATAGACCTTCTTTTCATCTGTTTCCTAATCCGGCTAAAGACATCTTGCATTTGAAGGTCATAACACCACCTTTGGGCGATGCTACAATTTCGCTGATTTCGAGTTTAGGTGTAACCTATTATTCAACCCTCCATGATTTCCACCAGCAATCTCATGTAGTGCTAGATGTGCGCGATATACCAACAGGACAATATTTTCTTCAGCTTACCCATGAGGATGGTATTGAAGTAAAGAAAGTACAGATAATTCGATGATGTTTCTGTCAGCAAGTTGTTAAAATTTGACCTTCATTTTTCGGGGTATATCCCAAACTAGCGACCCTAAAGAGCAAGGCATCTCGCTCTTACTTGAAATCAAAAATAGTGTTCGACAGGGAGATTTGGAAAGGGGTTAAATTGACTCGGGTGTGGTCGCGGTTTTACTGTATAATAGCACCAACAACTTAACATGACACGCCCGAGTATTTCACTAAGAACCGGATGAATAGTAGCTACCATATCAAGTCAATAGTACTGAGTATAGAGGTAATATTGCTATAAACCAGAACCTCATAAAACAAGCCAAAGGATGACCACTAAGTAAATCGACGAAATAAGAAAAAAACTAGTCCTTGCCTATAAAAGTAGATAAATAACTTACCGCGAAGAAAACATTCGAAAAATGAAATTTCAAAGTCTTGTTAGTGGTGGGATTCCCAACCTTACTAAAACAACCAAATAACGAGAAAAAGTAGGCCTCATTGATACTCGACTTGGTTGAAGGGTTTTTGGCGTTGACATATCTACTCAGCTACTCATTCAATGAAATTTTCAAAAAGCTTGGCTTTCAATAATAATTAAGAATATATTTGCAAGAGATTGTTGCTGAAATTTACCGAGTGCAGCAGTGCGAAACAAGGAGGATAACCTGTCAGATGAATATAAGCTTATCATAAACACCTTCAATTACACTGCTTTTTTGTACTAAAAACTAGAATAATCAAGGTCCACAGGAAATTATGAATTCACAAAACAACCGCTCTTTTAACGCTATAAGGAATATCTAAGATGCATTTTTCAAAAAATGCAAGTATGGTATAGCTCAAAAAAGTGCTTAGTACTTGATATCGTTGCGCTTCGGATTTCTTGGTTCGACGCCAGCAACAACGTCGAGATAACCCAATCGCTATGAAGTTAAGACGCTATCTTCCCCTTCTTTTTTTGTTTTTAATGAGTGCCGCCCACGCACAAGTAGTGCTATTTCAATTAGACAAAGTCACATTTGAAGCTCTTTATGAGAACCCAGAAACATTTCACAACCTCGATTGGGAAGCACATCCCCATTGGCGGTTTGTGGATGTGGAATTCGCGAAGAAACACTTGCAATCCGACACTTTAGAAGCGAGCAATTATATGATTGCCTCATTGAAAGAACTTCAATTAGAACTGCGGTTTACTGTAATTGGTGGTTTTTATCCATTCATTATAAAAAATGCACACCAGCCTTATTTAGCATTTGCGGATAGAGAGGGCAACTTGGTTGCTGATGTAGTAATTATGAGGAGTCGAAAAGGAAAACTGCGAAAACACAAAAACACACCATTTTTCTACATAAGAGCTAGAAATTACAAGCACATTTCGCTACAGAATGATTCCCTAGCTCAGCAATGGTCGATACAGTTTGAAAACATTACACCGGAAGAGTCCTATGACAATTCATGGCAGCAGGATAAAAACACAGGTTATGTAGTTACCAACCGAGGCGATTTTCGGCACAACGACACTTTAAAAGTTAAAGCTTACCTCCTTCATGAAAAAAACCACCCTGTAAATCAACCTGTAAAAGTAACTTTACACCAAAAAAACAGCTGGAACGCACCCATTGCGAGTTGGATAATCCCCCCAAAAAAACCCGGTGTATTCCTACTAGAAACCATCTTATCAGACAGCCTACCGCTAAATGAAGCGTACTATATTAATTTCAATATTGACAAAAACCGCTCTAACTTCTACAGTACAGCATTATCAGCAAGGTTTTATTTGAGTGACTACGAGGTTCAAGAGGCCAAAATAGAAATGGAGTCGCCACACAGATTAGAAATTTCTGGCGAGGAGGATCTTGTTTGCCACATTCAGTTAATGGATGGGGCGTCATTACCCATTGCAAACGCCACTGTTTCCGTGCAAGCAAAGCCTTCGTTGACATATATCATTCCGGGAGGCAAAAAACAACTGTCTTTGCCAAGCATTCTTCAAATGGAAGAGCTAGCGACTGACGCCAACGGAGTGGCTACTTTCACCATTGCTAAGAATCAATTGCAATTTGAACACCATGTTTCCGTAGCTATTTTAGCCCAAGCCTGGCTTCCGAATGGGCAAAAATTAGAACGCAACTTAAACTTTAGCATTGATCCTAAATTAGTTAATCCTTTAGCTACGCCCATCTTTGTGCGTAAAGGTGATTCTCTAAATGTATTTATGAGTAACGGAAGTCAGGAAACCCTAGCACTAACCGAAACTTTCAGCTCGTTTTCCAGAAAAAAGGACATTTTGTTACCTATTACTTTTCTCTCCAATCCAAATATTCAAAGCTACCAATGGCGCTTAGGTGAACAGGAAGGCTTTATAAGTAATAGTATTATCCAACCCATACAATTTACCCAACAAGACAAAAAAGGTGCAATAGAGGTTCGTATGCAAAATCCTTATGGATTGTACACCTGTGTTTCTTTCACTAATGGTAAAAGTATTGCAGCTACATTTTTCACGCAACACAAGGATACCGTTTTCAGCATTCCTGCAAGAATAGGAGAATCCACTTTGATAGAGTGGAGCTACATCAATGGAGGTGAATTAGAATCTAAAAAGCAAGAAATGTATCTTAGCAATCGGACGTTAACTATTCAATCGAACCTAACAGACACCATTTTCCCTGGAAGAACAGACAGCATTGAAATACAAGTAGCCAA
>JAIULY010000140.1 GCA_022565875.1 Schleiferiaceae bacterium
CAGCAAACATTGCCATGTAACCTGTAAAAAAGGTAAATGCTACTGGATCGTCTTTAGGGATTTCAACCAGATTTAAAATAACACTGCTCATAATGAATTATTTAAAGTTATAGGAGGAGAACATTCTATTTGGTTTTTTTGTTTAACTATTGATGGTGAAAAATTAAACAAAATAACATTTTTAAGCAGTTATTTACCACAAAGCAAATTATACTCGCGCTTACACCGCTAGAAAACAGACCTTTAAATAATTGAAAAAAAAACAAAAAATTTTAACTTTTTTTTCACAGAATTATAAAAACATTTTATTATGGAGCTTAATCGCTATGATTATATCATTTTAGGGGGCGGAGGATCAGGGGGCTGGCTGGCTTTAGCTATGAAAAAACAGCAATTCTTTGAGCGGTATAAAATAGCTATCATTGAAAAAGATGCTTCAAAAGCAGAAGATCGAACTTGGTGTTTCTGGTTAAAATCCGAACCTGACGCTATGCTCGCGCAGCTCATTGCTGGAACTTGGAAAATAAATCGCCATCACAATAAAGAGTTACGATTGGAACCGTACACCTATTATCAAGCTTCCGCAGTAAAGTTTTACGAGGCCATTCGAAATGTATGTCCACCGATTGTGGATACCATTAAAACCATTTCTCAACATGAAGATGGTGTTACAATTATTGGCGAGAACAACCAATACCATGCTCAGTATGTCTTCACATCTCTCCCATCGTTACCTATCCAAGTAGACTTTTTACAATCTTTTTACGGGTGGCGCATTCGCACCCAACAGCCCTACTTCAGTCCATCGGGGATTGATTTGATGAACTTTTCTATTCCCCAGTCGGGGTGTACTCAATTTATTTACATCCTACCCTACTCGAGTACAGAGGCGCTTGTGGAAGTAACCCGATTTGCAGAACGTCCTATAGATGAGAAAGAAGCCTTGCAATTACGAGACGCCTACCTAAACAATCTCCAATACAGCATCACCTACGAAGAATCGGGTGCCATTCCCATGACAGCGGCATTGGATGTAACCAAACGATTTCATGGCGAAAACGAACGCATTATTCCGATTGGTACAGCAGCCGGCGCTACCAAACCGACAACTGGCTACACTTTTTTAAAGATGAAAAAACACGCAGAAGATATTGTTGCAGCGCTGACCCAAAAAACTCCCATCCCTAAACCCTACAGAAAATACCGTTTTCGTTTGTACGATCGAATTTTGCTGCGCATCCTGCGAGAAACGTCTCACTATGGCAAAGAGATATTTGACCGTTTACTGTCTAAAGCGCCTCAAGCGCTTGTTTTAAAGTTTTTAGATGAACAAACAACCCTATTCGATGAAGCAAAATTATTCGCAACTTTACCCAAACGATTGTTTTTAAAAAATTTATGGCTGGAATTAAAATGGAAAAAATAGCTACACGATTGTTTCCTATACAACTCTTGGCAGTTGGATTAGCGATAGCATTTGCGGTAATGGGTTGGCAACAATTGCTCTTAGGCTACGCGGGGTTAGGGCTATTGGCAATAGGCATACCGCACGGAGCTGCTGATGTTTTGCACAGACACGCTACTCCCTTCCCCAAACTACCCATGTTCATAGGGGTTTACATCGCCATTATGACGGTCTATGCCCTATTGTGGTGGGGATTGCCAAGTGTGGGACTGCTCATTTTTGCCGTAATTAGCGCTTTTCACTTTGGACAAACCTTTACAGAAAGCAGTTTGTGGTATCATCCCATAACACTTTTTGTGGGGGCTCTATTTTTAGTACTGCCTGTTTACTTTCATCCAAACGAAGCTTTTGAAATTTTTTCTACGATGATTGGTACAGGGCTACAAAGCAATACGCACGTTTTGAATGGTCTCCTCGTTTTTCTCCTACTCGGATTGTCCATTTCGCTCTATAAATTGGCGTCAAAGGGCATGAGTTCTAAAATAATAGTCACGCTAGTGCTTACGGCCTTTCTCCTTGCTTGGGCGCCATTGATTGAAGGTTTCTTGCTCGCTTTTATCATTTGGCATGCAGTACCTTCTACTTTACAACAATGGTATTTCTTTCAACAGCAAAAGGCAGGGCCCGTGTCAACATTTACCACTACGATATTGGTTTACACAGGATTTGCAGGTGTATTTCTTGCTGTAGCTTGGTTATTGCTACCAGTTACAGTCGCTCTTCTTTTCATTTTGCTCTCCATTATTACGCTACCACACGCCTTAGTCATTCACAAGACTATGGATAACTAACTATTCTCACAAAATACCAAGGCTATCTGCTTGCCAAAAATCAGGGTTTTTCAATACATCTCTTGCCCGCTCAACAATGGGGTCGTTTTGATGCAAAACTTCAAAAAAGGCATCGTTGCCAAATAAGTTTCGCGCCATCAAGGCTTTCAATCTAATTTTAATGTAAACCTCTGTTAACGCGTCGGTTGTCCTCAGGTACTTCTTTAAATCTTCTTGTTCTAAAAACGCATCAAGTAGCTCTGCTGACACATCATAGTTGGCTACAAAATCTTGGCGGTTGAAGTTTTGAAAATCCTTTCGATTGTTATCGATGTATTGGAATGCAAACTGGTCAATACGTCCGTACCCGAGTATATGATACAGCCACATCAAGGATTTACTGGTATCAATCGGCACAAAAATATCAGGGACAATACCGCCGCCGCCAAAAACGACCTTGCCTTTTGGGGTTACAAATCGCAAGTCTTCCCGCACTTTTATACTGTCTTTATTTACCAACTCTCCCGCTTCAAACCGCTTAAAACTCTCAGATTGATACGCCTCGTAGTTATCTTCGTAGGGTTTTTGGATACTTCTACCTGTTGGGGTATAATACCTAGCCGTCGTCAGGCGGATTTTGGAGCCGTCGGCCAAAGACATTTCTTCTTGAACCAAACCTTTGCCAAAAGAGCGACGGCCAATAATGGTAGCGCGATCGTTGTCTTGCAATGCTCCCGCAATAATTTCGCTAGCAGAGGCTGACCCTTCATTGATTAAAACCACCACGTCGCCATCTAAAAACAAACCCTTGCTCTTGGCATAGGTATACTTTGTTTTGCTGTTGCGATCTTCTGTGTAAACAATCAGTTGTTTTCCTTTGAGAAACTCATCTGCTATTTTTGTGGACGCTGTCAACAAACCACCTGGATTGTCTCGCAAATCGAGAATTAATTTTGTTGCACCTTTCTTTTTCAATTCTTTTAACCCTTCGGAAAATTCCTGATACGTTGTCTCCGCAAAGCGATTGAGGCGAATAAATCCAATCTGATCATCAATCATGTAGGCTGCATCAAGGCTAACCAATGGAATTTGATTGCGAATAATTGGAATTTGATACACCTCTTTATCGAGGGGACGATAGGCCTTCACTATTACTTTAGTCCCTCGCGGCCCTTTGAGTTTACTGACGTAATCTGTTGTACTTGCATTTTCGCCAACAGCTGCTTCTCCATCCACACCAATGATTCGATCACCTGCTTTGAGGCCCGCTTTGGCTGCCGGGCCATCGGGGACAACCTTTACCACCGTGATAGAATCGCGGTACATTTGAAATTCGATGCCAATACCGTCAAAACTGCCCTGAATACTTTCTTGAGCCCGTTGGGTATTTACCGGTGCAATGTACGTAGAGTGCGGATCTAATTTCCGCAACATATCTGCAATAGTGTTGTCTAGCAGGCTGTCTGTATCTACAGGGTCTACATATTCAAACTCAATATAATTGATGATTTGCTTAATTTTTTGCTCGCGAATGTTGGCTGCCATGAGCGAAACGGGCTTGGAAGGATAGTTCAATTTTATCCCCAAAAAGATACCTGCTATCATGGCTACAGCAATCAAAATTGGAATATAAACGGTGCTTCGCTTCATGTGGTGGTTGTATGTATTATCTTTCGCTTAGTAAAATCGGGGCACCTCAATTAGTCTTCAAGGTCCTTTTTTGTTGCTGTTTGCGGGTGTGAAACATCTTGAATCTGACAAACCTCAACGCCAGCTTTTTCTAAAAACTGTAACCCTGCATCATCCTTGTAGCCGTTGATATAAACCAGCCGTTTGATGCCCGCTTGGTGCACCAACTTGCTACAGTCTTTACACGGCGATAGGGTTAGATACAACGTAGCACCTTTGCAAGCATTTGTGGATGCCGCCACTTTTAGAATGGCATTAGCCTCGGCGTGCAAAACATACCATTTGGTAACTCCATTTTCATCTTCGCAAGCATTTTCAAAACCCGTTGGTGTGCCATTGTACCCGTCTGATATAATAGTGCGGTCTTTAACAATAAGAGCACCAACTTGTTTGCGTTGGCAATGCGATAATTTCGCCCATTCTTGCGCCATTCGCAGATAAGCGCGATCGTACTTTTCTTGCTTACTGATTTTCGACATGTTCGTGTTCTTTATTTGAAGGGTTGGATTCTTGAACTGGTTCTGTGTAAACCATTACCCCAGATTCCCAAGGGTCTTGTTGCCACAAATACGTCCACCACGACGGGCCAAAAGTAGCAATTAAGCCAGAGAAATTTTGACTTCTTTCTTGTAAGCCTCCTTTTGGGAAACAGTAATCCAACACTTCGTTGAGCATGCGCATTTTTTCACTCAAACGTCGCTTTTCAGCCCGCAACAACTTCTTGCGCAAATTGGCCAAGCCATTCCGTTGTTTTTGCTCCTGCGCCTTTACCGCGCCAACCATACTCGCATCGGTTTGTTTGGCTAACTCTTCTAATTGAAGAAACATTTGCTCCAAAATATTCTCTTGGTCTTCCAACTGCAAATCTAAATGGGTGTTGTTGCCAACAATTTGCTGCTCCAAATTCGCCCTTCCTTGCCACAAGGCATCCAAACTCAATTCGAGTTTTTCTATCTTTCTTTGAATGACTTTTGGGATAAACAAGAACGATTGGCGCAACCAAAGAATTGGGAAAGGTACATTTGCTGCTTGGAATAAACCTTTAAGTTGCAGCCAATACGCTATCTCCCCACCACCGCCAATATACGCTAGATTGGGAAGAATGGTTTCTTGATACAAGGGGCGTAAAACTACATTGGGGCTAAAGCGCTCGGGGTGCTGGTGCAATTCCTGAATCCATGCTTCAGCAGTCTGTTCTAATGCAGTGCCTTCTACCGCAAAGCCTTTTACCGTCTTTACAAAACGACCGCGTTGGTTGGTTGTAAGATAGAAGAGGTTGCAATCGCGAATGTGCACTTGTGCGAAATATTTCTCGGCTAATGCAGCCGAAAGTTTTGCGGTAGTTTGATATGCTAAACCCTCTCGCAATTCTCTTTCAAAAGTAGGAATCATAAGCGCTTTCAGCTGCGCGTCGTCGCCATCCACTACAATCAATCCTTTGTCTCCAAATAGTTGATCTACTAACGTTGCTGTGGCAAGGGCCAGGTTTTCTGTTTGTTGGTAGGCCTGAAAAAACAGCGCAACGAGTTTATTGGCAGAAGTACTTTCTCCCAAATAGCTTTTCAATGCGGCTCCTACTTGCTGCAACCCTTCTGTCGACATGCGACCCACCGCACCTTCTTTCTCGCGTTCCCATGTAAAGGTTTTGTCGCCAATAGTAAACGATTGGATTTCTTCAAAGTCATGATCTTCAGATGCCATCCAATACACAGGTACAAAATGAAAGTTGGGGAAGCGCTTCTTTAAGTCATTGGCGATATTTATGACGTGTATTATTTTATAAATAAAATACAAAGGCCCTGTAAACAAGCTCAATTGATGACCGGTAGTGACGGTAAAGGTAGTATCAGCTAAAAGGCTGTCAATTTGCGAGTTTCTTTCCGGATGTATTGCCGCGTACTGCTGCATTACTGCTTGGTGTAAGGCTGCTCTATGAGGAAAATGCTTGGATTTTTCAAATAGCTGTTCCCTTAGTGCTTCAGGGGAAGGTCGACGGTGACAAAAAGGATCGAGGTCAGCGCTGCCTTCATCAAAATTACAAACCAAATCAGAAAAAAAACCTGACTGGCGAAAGGTCACATTATGTTTTTTCATATGGACAAAAGTACGATTAAAGCGCACTACAAAATGCAGCAAAAAAAAGCCTTAAACCATATCAATAAGTAGTCTATCTCAATTCCAAATTCACTAATTTTTGCAAAACCTGCGCAAAGTCATACCAGTAGCTGAGCGGTGTCATTGTCTTTAGAACGGTTTGCTTTTACTTTTGCTGTATAGAAATTTATAAACACAAAACCCGATTTTACATGAAAAAGCGAGAGCCCATTAGTACCATTATGACCAAAAGTGTTTTTACCATTCAAAAAACAGATAACCTCGCAGAAGCCATTGCTCTTATTCAAGAGAATCACATCCGTCACCTTCCTGTTATGCATGGAGATTCCATCGCAGGTATCATTAGCTCTACTGATTTAAAGCGACTTACATTTGGAGAGCTTTTCGACAATCAAGAAGCAACACAACAAGCCTTGATCAATATGTTGCGCATCGATCAGGTTATGGCAAGTCATCCAAAAACCATTACCAGTGACACCTTAATAAAAGACGTCGCCGCTATTTTCGCGGAGGCAGAATTCCACGCCCTACCTGTGGTGGACAACAATACCGTGGTAGGTATTGTCACCACTACTGATTTAATAAAATATATGCTGGAACAGTATTGAGACCCCTCCGAAAAGTCCCTTTCTACCGAACTCCTCATTGTCGGGAGATTTTGATTGAAAACATCCTTTTCGGAGCAGGCTCAGTATGAATTGTAAAAAGTCTTTCCAAGATTAAACGCAATTTTTCAGGTAGTTTTCCAAACCACCTTGCCCCTAGCCGATTACTTCCCAAAAGTTGTGCTGGGGGCTCTTTTTTTAAGGGGGGCTTTAATCCTTGATTTTAGATCTGTTGCGAAAAGCTACTTTGGGTCAAGGGTACGTTCTACGGTGGTTTTTCGCATCCACCCAAACAAAGCCGCAAACTTTGCCACATCGATTTTGAAGGAAAGCATCCTTTTTTGAGTACCAACGACCCTTAGCAATAAACAGCTAAGATTCACTATGGTCAAGCCAATCGGAAACCTTACCTTTGCGCCTTAAATTCAAGATTTAATGATTACAGTTAGTAACCTCTCTCTACAATTTGGTAAACGTGTTCTTTTTGAGGATGTCAACTTAAAATTCCACAGCGACAACTGCTATGGTGTTATCGGTGCAAATGGCGCTGGCAAGTCCACTTTCATGAAGATTTTGTCTGGTGAAATCACGCCCAATTCTGGACATGTCTCTTTGGAGCCTGGCAAAAGAATGGCGGTTTTAAAGCAAAACCACCACGAGTTTGATGAAACAAGTGTCATCAACACCGTAATGATGGGACACAAACGTTTATGGGAAGTGATGCAAGAAAAAGACGCCATATACGCCAAGCCCGATTTTTCAGAGGCCGACGGTATGCGCGCCTCCGAATTGGAGTCTGAGTTTGCGGAAATGGACGGCTGGAACGCAGAATCAGATGCCGCTGCGATGTTGAGTGG
>JAIULY010000141.1 GCA_022565875.1 Schleiferiaceae bacterium
ACAGTACCAAATAAGAGTACAACCGTTGCGCACTTGTCTACACAACCAGGTGCCAACACATTACAAAACATATGGACACAACAGCGAAAGTAGTAGTAAGTGCATTGGCGGGATTAGCCATTGGAGCAATTGCAGGTATTTTGTTAGCCCCAGAAAAAGGGAAAACAACCCGCAAGCAAATCATTTCAAAAGGCGATGACTACCTGCATGATTTAAAGGTAAAGTTTGATGAATTTACCAATTCTATCACTGAAAAATTTGAAAGCACCCAGAAAGACGCCGAAAAATTGGCTGTAAAGGGTAAGCATGCTTTGGAAAATGTGAAGGAAGCAACGAAATAGAAATTTACCTTTCTAGATGTATCTCATACATTTAGAGTGATTTTTAATAAAAGAGATGAACGATTACACGAGTGTTTTAAAAGCGTTATTAGAACGAATAGAAGGATATAGCATTGCCACGGCAGAATGGTTCAAGCTAACCGGAGTGGCCAAAGCAGCAGACTACTTTTCTTCGTTCGCATCTAATGTCATTTGGATAGGCGTACTTGTGTTTTCGTTTGTTTTTTTGAGTTTTGGCTTAGCTTTATGGTTGGGGCAGGAGTTGGGGCAATCGTATTGGGGATTTTTGATTGTGGGATTGCTCTACGCATTGATAGCAACAATTCTAGCAATTTTTTTCAGGAGACGTATCAAACGCAAAACAAGTGATGCGCTGATTCGAATCTTGTTAAGACAATAGCGGGAAGCAACGGCGACTACTACAACCTCTAGAAAAAATACAAATTTAGGTCATGAACGAAACCACAGCATTAAACGAAGCCATTACAACCATTTCGGCAATCCGGAAGCAGGAAATGCACTTGCTCAAGGAGGAGGTGCAACAAACCTATGATCGTTTTAAATTAGTGAACGTTTTGAAAAACACCGTTCAAGAAGTGTATGCGTCTCCAGAAATAAAAAGAATTATTTTAGTTAAAGTAATGGGGTTCGGGGTACACTTCCTCATAAAAAAATTCATGAATACTCCCACCAATACTCCCACTTCTAAAACAGCAACATTGGGTGTTCAAGCCGCATTTTCAGAGCTGGCTACAGAACATGCTGAGGATATAAAAATAATTTTTGAAGCCTTACTGCAGCAACTCGTCAAGCCAAAGAATTAGGCCTGCACAAATGAAAATTGTAGAGGCAAAGAGTCGACCCACAAACAATCAATTTTCAGGTGTATAAGATTTTCGACGATCAATGTACACTACAAATCCTCCAAATTCCTGCGCCTTCTGTTGGCTATTTCTTTAAAGTAGGCAGGACTTAACCCCGTTATTTTCTTGAATTGGTTTGATAAGTGAGCGGCGCTGCTGTAGTGCAACAAGTGCGCAATCTCCGCAAAAGATAGTTCATCATATAGTATGAGCTCTTTTACTCGTTCTATCTTGTTGAGAATGATGAACTTTTGTATAGTAATGCCTTTAACTTCTGAAAATACATTAGCCAAATACGTGTAATCGTATCCTAGTTTTTCACTCAAAAACACAGAGAAGTTTACTTTAGGCTCTTCTTCCGAATAATGTATCATTTCGATAATGACTATTTTTATGCTTTCTACTAAAACCGATCGTTTGTCGTCAAGCAATTCCAATCCCGATCGTTTTAAGTTGCGCCCCAGGAGCTCATGTTGCTCTGTTGTGATATCTTCTAAAATTTCCACTACACCTAAATCGACAATTACAAATCGAATACCGAGCTTTTTGAGTTCATCTTGAACCATTAGCTTGCAGCGGTGACTTACCATATATTTGATGTACAATTTCATCTAGTCACAATTTTTAAGTTGTTGGTAAACCAGAATAAAAGGATTATTTCTGTTTTTTTTTTACATGGCAAGCTGCGGTTGTCAACTGTTTAGAGCATATTTTACCCAACGGTTAACATAGATTCGGCATTTATAAAAAGAAAAGAACACACCCCAAAAAAATGAAGTGCGCTCTATAATTTATTTTAAAATTTTTCTTCCTGAAATAATGCGTAGAAGCACAGCAACTACAGCAATAACAATAAGAATGTGAATTAACTGTCCCGCATCAAAGCCAAAATAACCAATGGCCCAAAGTACGATTAAAACAAATGCGACGGTATAAAGAATATTTCCCATGTTTCTAGAATGAATAACCAATAGTAGTCATGATCCAAGTGTTTTTATAACGTGGTGTACTAGATGTGCCATCCCCGTGGTTACTAGATACATCCCATCCAACGCGTGCTCCTAAAACCAAATGCTTGATGTTAATATCTGCACCAACCAAGAAACCAAAAATGTTTTTCCGCAGATTTTCATTTTTAAAATCTTCTTCCTGTGTTGTGTTTACAAATGGAGTTTTGAAGTCATCCGTCTGGCGAACCAAGTACGAAAACTGTGGCCCGGCTACAAGTGTTATAAACTCTGAAGGCTTAATTGCAATTTGCAACGGGACATCAATGTACGTAGTGGTTCGGGTGAAGCTGTAATTAGACCCTAAAAAGGAACCTTCCCCTTTAAAACCTTTTTGAATAAGCAGAAACTCAGGCTGCAATCCAATGTACTTGTTTAATGGAATTCCCAAAAATGCTCCGGCAGCAAATCCAATTTTTGAATCTGCTCTAAAGTCATCTGATCTCGAGTCGTACATATTGGAGTAGTTGGTACCTACTTTCAATCCAAATACCATTCGTTCTCTATTGTCAAATTCTTGAGCGAGCACAGGACTACAAATCGCAAGGGCTGCGGCTGTAAGTAACAGGTTTACTTTTTTCATTTTCTTATCATTAGAATTAAATACTAACGCTGCAAAGGTGCGAAACGGCTAAAGATAATGTTTTACAATACTATATGCAAAAGATACATACTTCTCACATTACAACTGTTTTTCGTAGTTGCTCAGAAAAGTATTGATAAAGCAATAAAATAGGATGAAGAATCAGACTCAAGGTATCCCCAAAAGCAAACGAGCCATTGCATTCTTGGCTTTTAAAATAACATGATTTGAATCTAGGAAAAGATCAGTCGTTGGAAACCAACTAAAAACTTTCACAATCCTTGCAAAGCGGAATTTCTGCTTTTCTTCCTGAATGTAGTTTTTCTAAAACTTCTAAACGTTGTGGCGCGGTGTAAATTTCGAAAAGCGTTTGCTTCATGAGATTGCCAATAATCCCCTTGCGATTGAGGTCTGCGCAACAAATCGTTACACTGCCATCTGGTAAAAGCACAAGACTTTCCAATGCCATCATGCAGCCTGTTTTTTCGGGCAAGTAGTCGGGCGTTTCTTCACTTTCTGTTTGTAAATCGCCTGCCCATCCGTGTATGCGTCGCAGCTCTACGTCATCTACTAGTTGCAAAAGTTGCTGGAAATCAGGAGCCATGGCTCGCGTGTGTAGCGGTAAATGTTGCGGCACAAGGCAAATAATCCCGGTTGCAATAGGCGTTGGTTGTGTCGCGTTTCGTGCTACAAAGTTTTCAATATTTGCTTTTACAGTGTCCCATTTGGCGCGAAAACGGATTTGCTCAAATAACTCTGGAGTGCCACCGTCTACACTAAATCGCATGAGATCTATTGCTTTAGTAGCAATTATTTTTTCGCTGCGTTCTTCTGTTAGAATGGTTGCATTGGTCAGTAAGGCAACTTTGGGGAAAGGTACGTTTATCGCCTTTGCTTTGTTGCGTTGCGAAGCAATGTACTCCAATACTTCGATGAGCTTGGGATGCAGCAAAGACTCACCGCCGTTGTGCAAATGAATCCATTGCAGTCCGTGAAAGCGTTTGTCTTCAAAGTAATTTGCAAAAAAACGTTCCAAAACAGCTATGCTGATTCTTTCTTTGGGCATGGCATGGTCTAATGCGCAAAATTTGCAGCGGAGGTTGCAATAGTTAACCGGTTCAATGTGCAACTCTTTTAGGTGTACATTGGGTGTTGGTGTGTACCGGTAGTTTTTAGCATACAGCAGTTGGTACTGCAACCCCTGGGTTTTGCGAATCGAGTATTGCAACGGTGGAAAGCGCCTTGCCTGATTACCTAACCAAATTTTCCAATCCATGAGACCAATTGATTTTGGCCAAAAATACACCTTTCGGACAGGGTGATACCTGACGGTAGTCAGCTTTAGAAGGGTGAGCTGTATGTGCGTATAATTGGCCAACTATCTCAACATCAAAACAGTAGGGCGCCCACACGGGGAGCTGGTTGTTAGGTTTAATGCAGTAAGGGGGAGTATTTACAGATGCCCCAGCTACTAATCCAACTACCTTACGCCTTTAGAAACGCTGTCACAGTTGTGTAAAAGGTTTCGGGTTGTTCTGCGTGCACCCAATGGCCGGCTGCTTCTATGACCGCTATGACTGCATTGGGAAAGTGCATGTGAATTTTGTCCGAATCAGTGGCTTTGATGTAATTGCTTTGTGCACCAGCTATAAATTGAACGGGTTTGTCGAAATAGGCAATGGCCGCAAGTGGCTCGCCTACCATTTCGATGTTCTTCTCTATCGCCTCTAGATTGAAACGGTACGCCAAACGTCCTTTTTCTTTCCAGTACAAACTCTTCAACAAAAATTGACGAATAGATGCCACATCGAGGTATTTTGCGAGGACTTCATCGGCTTCTCTTCGCCCTTTTATGACCTCAAAATCCAATTGTTTTAACGCGTTAATGATTTCATCGTGATGTACGGGATATCCTTTTGGGGCAATATCCACCACTACTAGTTTTTCAACACGCTCCGGGTTTTGAGTAGCGAAAAGCATGGCCACTTTTCCGCCCATGGAATGCCCTAACACAAGCGCATTTTCGATGGCATGTGCATCAAAATACTCCACAACATCATCGCTCATCAGTTGGTAGTGGTGGGCATCAGAATGGGGTGATTGTCCGTGATTGCGCATATCCAATAGATGCACGCGAAAACCTTCCTCCGCCCATGCTTTTCCGTGCGTTTGCCAATTGTCACTCATGCCAAAAAGGCCATGCATCACCACCAAATCTTTACCAGAGTCACCTAAAATTTTTGAATACAACTTCATCTATCAAATTATTTTTGGTTATTCTTCGATGCCTAAAAACTCTTCCATATCGGGTGTCTCTAACTCTTGCAAACCGAGTTCAAGTTGATGGTTGTACATGGGGATGACATTTTCTAGACCGTAGTACAAGGCATCAGCAATAAGCGCATGGCCGATGGAAACTTCTAACAAGTGCGGCACACGCGAGGCGAAAAACCGCAGGTTCTCTAAGCTCAAATCGTGCCCGGCATTGACGCCCAGTCCCAATTGTTGCGCAATTTGTGCGGCATAGGTATACGGCGCCACAGCATTTTCTGCGTCGCTTGAAAATCCTTTTGCATAGTCCTCGGTATACAATTCTATTCGGTCGGCACCAACAAGTGCGGCACCTCGAATGTGGTCTTCGTTGGTTTCTACAAAAATACTAGTGCGAATTCCCGCTGCTTTAAAACGACTGATGACCTCCGTCAAAAATTCGCGATGGGTTTCTGTATCCCAACCCGCATTTGAAGTAAGTACATGAGGTGGGTCGGGTACTAGCGTTACTTGCGCAGGCTTTACTTCCAAAACCATTGCTATAAAGTCTTCTGAGGGATAGCCTTCAATATTGAATTCTGTTTGGAGCTTTTGATGTAACTCATAAACATCTTCACGGCGAATGTGACGCTCATCTGGTCGTGGGTGAACGGTAATTCCGTTGGCTCCAAACCGCTCGCAATCTAACGCTACCTGTAATACATTTGGGGTGTTTCCGCCTCTTGCATTGCGCAATGTGGCTATTTTGTTGATGTTTACACTGAGTTTTATCATGATGTGTGTTTTTTATTTTCGGCTATAAGCTGCTCAAAATAAATGGGGTCTGTCAGTTATAACTGAATCTCATTGCCTTCCTCAAGTTCAGTTTCATCATCGAGAATGGACTCGCTGAAGTCTTTTGCACTGATGAGCTTGTCCAACGTAAGTAATAACGATGGCAGCACGATTAAGTTGGTTGCCATGGCGAAAAATAAGGTAATGCAAACCAAAATCCCTAATGCTACAGTGCCCCCAAACTCAGAAGCGATAAAGATGCTAAACCCAAACAGCAGGACAATGGAGGTATAAAACATACTCACCCCAGTTTCCCGTATAGAAGCCATAACAGCGGGACGCATTTTCCATCCATTTTGCTTGAGCTCTTGGCGATATTTGGCGAGGAAGTGAATGGTATCGTCTACAGAAATACCAAAAGCGATGCTAAATACCAAAATGGTGGACGGCTTTAGAGGGATGCCCAAAAAACCCATCAATCCGGCAGTGAATACCAAGGGAATCAAATTGGGCAGTACCGATATGAGCACCATTCGAACAGAGCCAAACAAAAATGCCATCATAATGGATATGACGGCAATGGCCAACAGCAAACTCAAAATGAGATTGCGAATGAGATATGTGGCGCCTTTCAACGAAACCACACTAGCCCCGGTGATATGAGCTGAGTAGCGTTCGCTGTCCAAGGTTTCATGCATTATGCGGGTCACATTTTCCAGTAAAGCGCTAATTTCCGGGCTACTCATATCAGCAACTTGCAGGGTTACCCGCGCTACTTGTCCGGTACTATCTACCATAGATTGCAACAATGAACCGCTAGTGGCTTCTTTTGGTAAATAATTCAATAACCAACTGCGCTCCCGACTGGTAGGCAAACTGTAAAATTCTGGATTTCCCTCGTAAAACCCTTGTTTGAGGAATTTTACAAAATCAGTAATTGCAAGACTTTTGGAAAGATTGGGCAGGCTGTCGAGTCGCTGTTGCAACAGCTCGATGTCGCGCAAAGTAGCATTGGCCATTACCCCTTTGGGGCGCTTGGTGTCTATCACAATTTCCAACGGAACAACTCCCTCGAATTTACTTTCGATAAATTTCAAATCGAGATATATCGCGTCTTTTTTGCTAAAGTCATCTGAAAGGTTGCCCGTAGTGTAAATCCGAGAGGCACCCACAATAGCTATGGCCAAGAGCACCCCTGTAACCACATATACCGCAGGACGGTGATGTTGAACCGTTCGCTCGAGAAATCCGATAAAAGACAAGAGCCAATTCTGGTCAAGGTGTTTGTAATGACGCGTTTTAGGTGGTTGTAAATAGCTGTAAATTATTGGTATAATGATTATGGAAATAAAATATACCGACAAGATGTTCAACGCCGCCACAGTCCCAAATTCCACTAGTGATGTACTGCTGGTCAACATAAATGCAGCAAAACCCAAACTGGTAGTGATGTTGGTAAGCAGTGTTACGTTGCCGATTTTGCGTATCACGCGCTGCAAGGCTTTTGCTTTGTTTTTGTGTAATTTGTATTCGCTGTGATACTTGTTGATTAAAAAAATACAATTGGGAATGCCAATGACAAT
>JAIULY010000142.1 GCA_022565875.1 Schleiferiaceae bacterium
AGTTCAATCCAATGTTGTTTACTATTGGAGCTTGTTTTCAGATGGGGATAGATTTTTAATTTTGGTAAGAGATCGCGCTGGTGAGGTAATGCATAGCTATGATATCTCAGCATTTAATGATAGAGCAAATATATATACCTTAGGGAGAGACGGTCTATATATTTTCAACCCAAAAACAGCAACAGTTAGTGTTTATCCCATAGAATAACTGCTGTTTCTTTGCTTTGAAGAAGCCAGCGGATGGCCTAGTCGAAAGGTGTTCGTTTTTGGTGCCTCACATTTCAAAAGGAAAGACAACCACAAAACCGTTGTGTACCTAGTGTACATCGCGTACATTTGTTACCCTTTTTAAATGTCTAAAAATTGAGCAACTTACTTAGTCAACTAAATGATTCACAGCGCTTAGCTGTGGAAGCTACCGAGGGTCCGGTGATGGTTATCGCTGGCGCAGGGTCCGGTAAAACCCGTGTGCTCACTTTTCGCATTGCCTATCTCATGCAAAAAGGAGTGGATGCCTTTAATATTTTGGCGCTGACGTTTACCAACAAGGCGGCAAAGGAAATGAAGGAGCGTATCGGTCGTTTTGTGGGGTATAATGAAGCGAAAAATCTTTGGATGGGTACCTTTCACTCCGTGTTTGCTCGCATACTTCGCGTTGAAGGCCATTTGCTTGGTTATCCACAAAACTTCACCATTTACGACGCGGATGACTCCAAGCGATTGATTTCGGGAATCATCAAAGAGCTGAGTCTCGACAAGGACATCTACAAAGCCAAACAAGTTTTCGGTCGGATATCGGCATTAAAAAACAACCTGATCACACCAAAAGGCTACCATAAGTATCCGGAATTGCTAGAAGCAGATTCCGCTGCACGTATGCCGATGTTTATTGATATTTATACGCAGTATACAGAGCGCTGTTTTCGGTCTGGCGCTATGGATTTTGACGATTTACTACTGAAGACCAATGAGCTACTCACCAAGTTCCCGGAAGTACTAGCCAAGTACCAAGAGCGTTTCAAATACATTTTGGTAGATGAGTACCAAGATACCAACCATTCTCAGTATCTCATCGTAAAAAGTTTGGCTTCGCGATTTGAAAATATTTGCGTGGTGGGAGATGATGCGCAAAGTATTTACGCATTTAGAGGGGCAAACATTCGCAATATCTTAAATTTTCAAAGTGATTATCCCAACGCACAACTTTACAAACTAGAGCAGAATTACCGATCCACCAACAATATCGTTCAGGCGGCCAATTCCATTATAAAACACAACAAAGAGCAACTCGAGAAGAACGTTTGGACAGAAAATCCAACTGGAGAGAAAATAAAAGTTCGGAAGTTGATTTCCGACACGGATGAGGGCAACTTTGTTACCCAGACCATTTTTGACGCGCACATGAATGAGCAGCGGCCCTACAGCGACTTTTGTATCCTGTATCGCACCAATGCACAATCGCGTCCCTTTGAAGATTCGCTGCGGCGTAAAAACATTCCTTATCAAATTTATGGAGGGTTGAGTTTTTACCAACGCAAAGAGATCAAAGACCTTTTGGCCTACGTGCGATTGGCCGTAAACCCAGATGACGAAGAAGCTTTTCGACGGGTAATCAATTACCCCGCTCGCGGCATTGGGCAAACCACTATTGAAAAATTAACCATTTTGGCCAACCAAGAGAAACGCAGCTTTTGGGGTGTATGCGATGCCATCGCCTTTTTGGGTGGTTCTGTGGGGCTCAATCGCGCCACGCAAAATAAAATCGCTGATTGGGTAAACAAAATCAAGAGCTACCGAGCGCTCCTCACCTCGCACGACGCTTTCTTTGTGGTGTCGCACATTGCCAAAACAACTGGAATCATTGCCGAGTTGGGTGCCGACAAAACGCCAGAGGGGGTAAGCCGCTACGAGAATGTGCAAGAATTGCTCAATGGAGTGCAAGAATTTGTGGAAGAACAGCGCCAAATTGATGGCGGGGATCCGTCGTTGGCCGCTTATTTAACAGATATAGCGCTGTTGACAGCCACTGACAAAAAAGATGAGAACATCCCCAAGGTTTCCATGATGACGATTCACTTGGCTAAGGGATTGGAGTTTCCCTATGTTTTTATCGTTGGTTTGGAAGAAAACCTTTTCCCCTCCATGATGGCGATGGGCTCCCGGGCCGATTTGGAGGAAGAACGGCGTCTGTTTTATGTGGCTCTTACGCGCGCCGAGCAAGTGTGTTACCTTACCTATACCCAAATACGGTACCGTTGGGGAAAAATCATTGATGGAGAGCCCAGCCGATTTATCGAAGAGTTGGATGACGCATACGTGGATTTCCCGATGCCCGAAATTGCTCCCGACACGACTTTCTTACCTCCTGCAAATACGGGGGGTAAATTGGCCTGGGAGCCTCGGAAACCCGCTGAAAGGAAGCCTAGTTTTTCAGGAAGCGCCGCTGGTACACCTTTGCAGCCACCGGCCTCATTCAAAAAAGTTGGCGGCGGCGGCGGTGCCTCTGGCCCTGGCCTTGATTTTGAAATAGAAGTGGGGCAACGCGTTATGCACGACCGCTTTGGCGTGGGTACTGTAGCGGCCTTGGAGGGCGCCAATGCAGATGTGAAAGCCATCATAGCCTTTGATAATGCCGGTGAAAAGCGCCTATTGCTAAAATACGCTAAACTCAAACTGGTTTAATGGGTTACATAAAGCACATACAGCGTTTCAATTCGTATTAAATCCAAATTCCCCAATTTTGAAGATCAAAGACTTTACAAAGTTATATTTGGTGTTGCTCGCTGCGCACTTAGCCGCGGTTTATGTTGGTGAGCACCAGTATTTGATTTACTTTACAAAGCCCACCTTGCTGTTTTCACTTGGCGTTTATGCATGGAGTAAAATGATGGAAGCCAATGCGAAAGGTTTTTCACAGGTGGTGTTAGCGCTCTTTTTCTCTGGTGTTGGGGATGTGTTACTGATGTTCTACTCTGGCGAAGAACGCGGCTTGTTTTGGGGTGGTATGGGAAGTTTCCTCGTGAGTCACTTGTTTTATATGCGCTATTATATTTTGGAATGTAAATCTATTTTCAAAGCCAAATGGCTTGATTTTGCGCTATTGTTCACATTACTAGCAGGAGCGGCTTTTTTGGTGATGCAGTTTCAAGAAATTCATAGCATTATGCATTTGGGCATCGCAGTGTATGCTACCGCCCTTATTTGTCACGTGTTTTTTGCATTTAAAAGAAGGCATTTTGTGGCGCCTCTTTCCTTTTTCTACACCTTTGGAGGGGCGGTGTTGTTCCTCATTTCGGATGCCTTACTCGGATACAATCAGTTTGTGAATGCGTTGCCATACGGCGGTGTATGGGTAATGGCTACCTATGGTTTGGGGCAATATGGCATTGTGCGAGGAATTTTGTGTAGGATTTAATTAGCGTGGCTGGTCCCGCCGGTCTCGGAAAACAAAGCGTTATTCATTTGGCGCATATTTTCATAGGGTTTGGAAGTTAGAGGGTTAGTCGTGGCGTTATCGGCGACTCACTTGTGTTATTCATTTCACGCTCTTTTTAGTTGCACAGAGCGCACGGAGAAGGCACGGAGTGACACTGAGAATTGAAAACACATATTCCCCGCGCCACACAGTGCTCCCCGTGAACGCCGTGGTGAACCATCAGGCATAACCCCCTCGCGAAAACGCCGCTTCCCTATCCCCAAATCTAAACCAAGGCCGGCGCCAGCCTACCTGTCTAAACCCAAACAGCAGGCGACCTAGCCTGCTGCGCTAAACCCAAGCGCATCAGCGCGTCTAAACCAATCGGGAAACGGCACACCGCTACAAAACGCAATCCCGCTCCCATCCCCAAACGCACTCCATAAACCTGCGAGCGCCGAAAGGTGCACGCAATAAACTGCGAGCAAGGGCGGAGCCCGCGCAGCGATAAACCCCAGCCGAAGGCATAAACCCCTCGCGAAAACGCCGTATCCCTATCGCCAAATCTAAACTAAGGCCGGCGCCAGCCGACCTGTCTAAACCCAAATAGCAGGCGACCTAGCCTGCTGCGCTAAACCCAAGCGCGTCAGCGCCTCTAAACCAATCGGAAAACGCCGCATACCTAACACCACCTCCAAACCCCTCGCGGAAACAACTTTCAGTACAACATACTAAATCCGTTTTATTTCTGTTAAAAACTTTTGGAAGGTACCGTCTTGCACCTGCGTCCCACGCAATAATTTAGCAGCAAGTCAACGCATTGACACAAGTCTACTTTAAAAGAACAAATACACAAGTACATGAGAACCCCATTAATGCAAATCAATCAAGTAGCTGATGATATCGCAATCGATTCTTTGGATGAAGTGCCTGTTGAAAAAACCCTTTCTGTAATAGATGTTATTTTGGGTGGTGGTATCGGTGGTATCATCATCATGGGGGTGCTTTTTGTCTTGTCTATCATCGCCGTCTACATTTTTGTAGAGCGCAATCGCGCTATCAAACGCGCTAACAAAATTGACAATAACTTTATGAATCACATCAAGGACCATGTGAGTCAAGGTCGATTGGATGCGGCGCGTGCCCTCTGTCAAAGCACGCAAAGCCCTGTAGCTCTGATGATCGAAAAAGGTATTAATCGCATCGGGCGCCCATTGAGTGATATTGGCGCTTCTATAGAAAATCAAGGAAAACTCGAGATTCAAAAACTCGAAAACAACCTGCCGTTCTTGGCTACCATAGCCGGTGGAGCACCCATGATCGGGTTTTTGGGTACCGTTATTGGGATGATTCTGGCTTTTAGTGAAATGGCCAATGCAGGAGGACAGGTAGATACTAGCATGCTCGCCGAAGGGATTTATACTGCGATGACCACCACCGTTGCCGGATTGGCTGTAGGTATCATTGCCTATTTTGGGTACAATTACCTCGTGGCTCGCGTCGAAAAAGTAATCTTTAAATTGGAAGCTAGTGCAACCGAGTTTTTAGACCTGCTCAACGAGCCTGCCTAATTCATTAGCAATAAGTACAACGAAAACAGCATTCTAAAAATGAACTTAAAGAGCCGAAGTAAAGTAAGTGCCGAATTTTCGATGTCCTCTATGACGGATATTGTATTTCTATTGCTCATCTTTTTTATGTTGACGTCAACACTTGTTACTACCAATGCGCACGACATTATTTTGCCAAAAAGCAAAGCGCAAACGGTGAAAAAGGAAGACATTACCGTAACGATAACCAAAGAAGGTGCTTACTCGCTCGATGGTAACGCCATAGACCGCAGTAGTATCGAAGCCGCTATGTTGCAAGTAGCACAGGGCATGCAAGAGCCTGTGGTGATTTTACGTGCTGATGAAAAAGTTTCACACGGAGATGTGGTGGAAATTCTCGACATCGCCTATCGCAATCGGTTGAAAATGGTGGTAGCCACTTCTCCCAAATAGGATACAATATGAAAGAACAGCACCTCACCCCAGAAGAACAGGAAAAACGCGACAAAAAGCGCGGCGTTATTTTCACGACTATTTTTCATGTCTTGCTGTTTTTATCTTTCTTTATATATGGCATCCAGTACTTAGACCCTAAACCCGAGGAAGGCATCGCTATTAATTTTGGGTATGACGCAGACGGTTTTGGTGATAATGTTTCCGCTCCCACAGAAACCGCTACCCCCCCTCCAACACCAACCGAAACTACCCCGCCCGCTGAAACGCCGGTTGAGGAAGTGGTGACTCAAGAATTGGTTGATGCGCCGGCCATTACCAAACCAGAAGAAAAACCAAAGCCGAAACCCAAAGAGCCCGAAAAACCCAAAGAGCCCGAAAAGCCAAGAGAAGAAGTAAAGCCTGACCCTAAACCTAGTGATCGCTTAGCGCAATCGTTGAGAAATGTGACCAACACGAGCGGTACAGGCGAAGGTGTAACCCAAGGTGGCGGCGATCAAGGAGACCCACTAGGCGATGTAAATAGCAGAAGCAGAACCGGAAATAGCAGCGGGTCAGGTGCTTCTGGAGATGGTCCCGGTGGTGGGGGAACAGGCAATTACCGGTTAGGTAGTCGTCAAGCGCTCACGCAACCCAAACCCGACTACGATTGCCCGGAACAAGGTCGTGTTATTGTGAAAGTATATGTAGACCGTTTGGGAACAGTAGTACAAGCGGTGCCTGGAGAAAACATTCCCAGCGGCGGGCCAGGGTCAAATTCTACTACATCCAGCCAATGTTTGTTTCAGAAAGCTAGAGATGCAGCCTTAAAAACCAAATGGCAAGGCGACGCCAATGCCCCCGAGAAACAAGTGGGTTTTATTATCTATAATTTCACCAAAAACTAAATGACTTACCCAGAGACGCTGGAGTGGCTTTTTGCCCAACTCCCCATGTTTCAACGCGATGGAAAAAGCGCCTACAAAGCGGATTTGTCAAACACACTTAAGCTGTGTGAACTGCTGGAGCATCCGGAAAACCGATTTCGAACAATACACGTCGCCGGTACAAACGGTAAAGGCTCTACTTCCCACATGTTGGCCAGCGTCTTTCAAGAAGCGGGTTTTAAAACCGGCTTATACACATCGCCGCATCTCGTAGATTTCCGCGAGCGCATTCGCATAAACGGTGAAATGGTAAGTGAGACCTTTGTTTTGGATTTTGTTGCGAAACACAAACAAGATTTTCAACAAATTGGTTTGTCTTTTTTTGAAATGACTGTGGGCATGGCCTTTCAATATTTTGCGGATGAACAGGTGGATATTGCCATTATTGAGACGGGAATGGGCGGGCGCTTGGACAGCACCAATGTAATCTCGCCTTTGCTTAGCATCATTACCAACATCGGCCTTGACCACGCGACTTATTTGGGCGATACTCTTGTTAAAATTGCAGGCGAAAAGGCAGGAATTATCAAGGCTGAGGTGCCTGTGGTGATTGGTGAAGCCTCAACCCCTGATGTTGCCGCAGTTTTTAAAGAAAAAGCAGTAAGCGTTGCTGCTCCTATTTATTTTGTAGATCATTCCGACTATTCCCCAATACGTCAAGCTAGTTTACCAGGGGCATTTCAGTTAAAAAATGAACGTTGTGTGCGCCTAGCGTTGCAGGTACTTGCCACAACATGGTCCCTTGCCCCGACAACCATTGACGCAGGTATTGCGAAAACCTTTAGCAACACCAAGTTACGTGGACGCTGGGAGGTGTTGCAACAGCAACCTTTAGTTATTTGTGACACAGGCCATAATGGCCATGCACTGCAAATCACCATGCCACAATTGCAACACCAAAAAACAGGGAATCTTCATCTCGTTTGGGGCGTGGTAAATGACAAAGACCTCCATGAAATTTGGCCGCTTTTGCCCAAAGAAGCGACCTATTACTTCTGCAAGCCCAACATCCCCAGAGGTCTGGACGCTGAA
>JAIULY010000143.1 GCA_022565875.1 Schleiferiaceae bacterium
ACACATGTAGCGGGCACCATGATTGCAGCTGGAGTGCAAGCCAACCAACGCGCACGCGGTATGTCTTACCAGGCTACCTTGGATGCTTACGATTGGTCTGCCGATTTGTTGGAAATGACTGAAGCTGCCGCTGGCGGCTTACAAGCCTCGCAGCACTCTTATGGCAATATCACCGGCTGGACACAAGGATCCTTTAGTGGCAACAATGCTTGGCATTGGTTCGGTGATGTGAATGTAAGTACTTCCGATGACTATCGCTTTGGATTTTATGACAATCGCTGTCGCAGTTGGGATTTATTGGCAAACAATGCCCCTGAATACCTTATTTTTAAATCAGCTGGAAATGATAGAGGACGAGGACCAACGCCTGGCACTGCACATTATGTAAGACAAAATGGCAATTGGACGCTTTCCACAGACACGCGCAATCGCGATGGTGGAATGATGGGCTATGATTGTGTAACAGATGCTGGAAATGCTAAAAATGTGGTTACTGTAGGCGCTATTGCCGAAAGTGGTGCTATGTCTTCCTTTAGTGGTTGGGGCCCCACAGACGATGGGCGCATAAAGCCGGATATTGTCGCGAAGGGCGTTAGCGTTTATTCTTCATCGGCGAACAACAACGCCAACTACGGCACTTCTAGTGGCACCTCCATGTCGGGGCCAATGGTGAGCGGATCTATGGGGCTTATCCATCAAATGTATGCCAATTCATTTCCTGGGAAACGCATGTTGGCCGCTACTGCAAAAGCGCTTATTTTGCATACCGCCAATGATTTGATAAGTGGTATTCCCGGTCCTGATTATCGTTTTGGCTGGGGTTTGATGGATGTGGCTAAAGCTGTAACCGTTATTGGTGACAACCTTGCAAATGACGAAATTCACATGCAGGAAATCGTGTTGCGACAAGACCAAGAAATCACGATTCCTATTGTCACAAATGGTACACAGCCTTTACGTGTAACCATTGTATGGAATGATCCTGCAGGAATTCCAGGGATTTTGGCGATGAATAATCGCACCCCGAAATTAGTCAATGACTTGGATTTGCGGGTCCAACGAGAAGATGGCACCGTTTTCTCCCCTTACCTATTAAATCCAGACGTTCCCAACGCGCCGCCAAGCACAGGCGATAATTTCCGAGACAATGTAGAAATGGTACACATAGCCAACCCTATGGCAAACGAACGCTACACCATTACCATTAAACACAAGAACCAACTGCAAGGAGGTGAACAACATTTTTCCATTGTAATAACAGGTAACAGCCCAACGCCGTTTGATGCTATTGCTGCACATATAGACGAAGCGACAACCCTTTATGTTTTGGGCAACACCAAGCTCTCCGAGGAAGTTGTAGTAACTCATTTGCAGGTGCCTGCATTGCAACAGTTACGCATAGCTCCAAGCAATGTTTTTACAGTTAAAGAAAGTTGGACGCTCAATGGAGAATTGACCTTTGAGGCAGATGCAAATACCTATGCCGTTGGCGCCTTACCGTCCAATTTCTCTGGCACGGGAAACCTCACTTTACAGCAATACGTTTCAGAGCCGGGTACTTATATTTTTGGAGGCCCTTTTGGTCGTGCCATTGCGGACCAAGGCGTATTATTTGACGGCGGAGTGTCTAACATAGCCTCATGGGACGCTGCCAATGGCGATTGGAACCCTGTTGCCATAGGAAATAATTTTCAACCCTTTCGCGGTTATCGAATAGCCGTTGGATCACAGGGATTTTCCAATGCTATGCAAACCTTGTCGATTAGCGGTATACCTACGCTTTCGAGTACTGCGTTTTTAGAATTTGGCGAATTGGCGAATTCACAAGACGACTTCTCAGGAAGCGCCACACGGTCGGGTTGGAATTTGTTAGCCAATCCTTTCCCGGCACCATTGGATTTTTCCACTTTTGATTTCACTGTGAGCGCCAACATGGAGCAAGCTTTTTATGTGGAGGAAAAGCTCGGTGCTGGTAAGATGCGATATCTGGCACACAGCCCTGCTGCATCGCCCAACGATTTGCCGCCTTTCATTGCTCCCATGCAAGGGTTTTGGGTTCGCGCCAATGCCGATAATCCCGTTTTCGCCACCCTTTCATTTGCTAATACAACGGTAAAGGAGCGGCCAAAAGCTTACAAAGCTGCTGCAATTCAGGAGTATGTTGAGGTACAGGTCTTGAAAAACCAAGATGAACTCGATCATTTCACATTAGCCCTCATGCCTCAAGCAACTGACGGTTTTGACAATGGATTAGACGCTCGAAAAATGATTTCACCAACCGCTCCCGCAGCTTTCTTTTCCATTCACAACGGTGATTATATGGCCATTAATGCCATAGACTTTGGGATGTATAGTCCAGAAGATAAAATTATTCCGTTGGGCTTGTATCTCGACGATCTCAGCGCTAATTATTTTATTGCAGTAAACGATACGTTTTTGCTAGAGAATTATGATGTGGTGTTGGAAGATCAATTTTTGAATGTGTTTCACGATTTGAGACGCCAATCCTATCAGTTTAATGCTGTTAGTGATCAGGAGTATCGTTTTCGCTTGCATTTGAGCAACAAAACAGCCACCAGTGCAGCTGATTTTCGTTCCATCCGTGCTTGGTATAACGATGGAAATGTCACCATCCGTTCGCGGGCTTATTTGGGGAATGTGTCTTGGGTATTATATGATATGACAGGCAAAGCAGTTATAGCGTCAGCTGAAAAAGTTTATTTAGAACCCACGCAGCAGGTTTCCTTTTCAACAGCACAACTGAGCGCAGGTACTTATGTTTTAAAAATCACCACAGATACAGGAGTGGAACAGCTAAAGTTTACTGTGGATCGCTAGTTAATAACATGGCAATCAGTGTATTTAGTAATTGAGTAAAAAAATACATTGAATTGTTTGTGAGTGGGACATGCAACAGCTATTTTTGCCCAGCTTTATAAATCTATACCCAAGCAAAGATGAGTGTACTAGTAAATAAGGATTCCAAAGTAATCGTACAAGGTTTTACCGGAAAAGAAGGCAGTTTTCACGCCTCGCAAATGATAGCTTACGGCACCAATGTAGTCGGTGGCGTTACTCCAGGAAAAGGTGGTCAGTCTCATTTAGAGCGTCCTGTTTTCAATACTGTTTCAGATGCTGTTAAAGAAACTGGCGCTGATGTTTCCATCATTTTTGTGCCGCCAGCTTTCGCAGCAGATTCTATAATGGAGGCCGCTGATGCTGGAATTAAAGTTATTGTGTGTATTACGGAAGGTATTCCTGTAAAAGACATGGTGACTGTTAAAGAATACATCACAGACAAAGATTGTACACTTATTGGCCCCAACTGCCCGGGAGTGATGACTGCGGGCGAAGCGAAAGTAGGCATTATGCCAGGCTTTATTTTCAATCCGGGTCCTGTAGGTATTGTTTCTAAATCAGGTACATTAACCTACGAAGCGGTAGACCAAGTCACTAAAGTTGGTTTAGGTCAAACCACGGCCATCGGAATTGGCGGTGATCCAATCATTGGCACAAGTATGAAAGACGCTATTCAGTTATTGATGGCAGACGAGGATACAAAAGGCATCATCATGATTGGTGAAATCGGAGGTAACATGGAAGCAGAGGCCGCACAGTGGATTAAAGCGCATGGTACAAAGCCTGTTGTTGGATTCATCGCAGGTGAAACTGCTCCAAAGGGACGTACCATGGGACATGCCGGCGCTATTGTTGGTGGTGCTGACGATACCGCCCAAGCCAAAAAGGCTATCATGAGAGATTGTGGAATTCACGTGGTGGATTCTCCAGCTGATATCGGTACTAAAATTGCCGAATTGTTGAAGTAATTCGCAGACTTTTTTAAATATTCATAAAAGTTAATAAACAAAAATCTCGCGGTACTGTTCCGCGAGATTTTTTTTGCGATATTTGGCCCCAAACCCTAAACGACTATGGTATTTATCCCAAAAGAAGCTCAAGAGAAAATTCAAGCTCTCGAAGCAGCAAACAAAAAGTTACAAGAGGACCTTGCCGCTTTAGAAAGTCAGCAACTCCAATCAGCAAGTAAAGCTGAGAAACCCAAAGGCGGCAACGGCGGTTGGCTTGCACTTGTCGTGTTGTTGCTCATTGCTTTGGGCGTTACACAATATTTAAATCCCGTGTGGCAAAAAGGTGATTCAGGAGCCACCATCTCCAACGATAGCTTGAATGTTCTACAAGCGGAACTTGCAAGATTTCAAGATTTCGAGGCCTTGAACACTTTTAAAAAAGAAGCTGGGGCAAGTGATGTGAAAGTATATCGCGTTCAAATTGGCGCCTACAAAGGGAATCCAGTTGCAGGAAATGAGCCTAATTTAGATGAGTTGTATTTCAATAAGTCTGGAGATTTTGAAGCCGTAAGTTTGGGGACATTTACCAATTTAGAGCGGGCACAAGTTTTTCAAAATATTTGTGTAGAAATGGGCTTAAGTGGCGCTTATGTCGTTGCTTTTAAAAACGGAAAAATGCAACCACTCATAGAAGCTAAAGCGAAATAATGGAGCTGGTTTAATTGGACAGTTGATTTTAAGCTGTGTTTTTTAATTGTTGTTCTTTTGAAATACTGAAACAATAGCCTTAGTAAGGCAGAAGGACTAAAAATCATTATAAATTACAATCATGAAACTACTCGAAGGAAAAGTAGCGCTCATTACTGGAGCGTCTAAGGGAATTGGCAGAAGCATTGCTGAAGTTTTTGTGGCGCACGGTGCCCATGTGGCATTCACCTATTTGTCGTCTGTAGAAGCTGGACAAGAGGTGGAAACAGCTTTGGGTGCTTTTGGAACCCGCGTGAAAGGCTACCGATCAGATGCTTCAAATTATGAAGCCGCTGAAAAATTAATCGCCGATGTTTTAGAAGATTTTGGAACCATTGACGTTTTGGTGAACAACGCCGGTATCACGAGAGACAATTTGTTGATGCGAATGACAGAAGAGGATTTTGATAAGGTGCTTGAGATAAATTTAAAATCGATTTTTAATACGACTAAAGCGATACAACGTACCTTCTTAAAGCAACGCAAGGGTAGTATCATTAATATGAGCAGTGTGGTAGGTGTAAAAGGCAATGCAGGACAAGCGAATTACGCGGCATCCAAAGCGGGTATGATTGGTTTCTCTAAAAGCATCGCCCTAGAATTGGGGTCGCGCAATATCCGCTGTAATGTGGTGGCGCCTGGGTTTATTGAAACCGAAATGACGGATAAATTAGATCCAAAAACTGTTCAAGGCTGGCGTGATGCTATTCCTTTGAAAAGAGGGGGACAGCCTGAAGATATCGCCAATGCTTGTTTGTTTCTAGCTAGCGACTTGTCGGCTTACATTACGGGTCAAGTGTTGCTGGTAGACGGTGGTATGCTGACTTAATAACAAATAGCCTAAAAATAAAAAAAGCCCATTTGCGTGAATGCATGTGGGCTTTTTTGTTATCGTCAATCAAATTTATTTTTTAACGCGTTTAATGCTGCATCCAATCTGTCGCGTGGTGGTGGTTTCGATGGGTTTATTGTTGACATGAGCTGTGATCGCATCGCGTAAATAGTGTTGCGTTGCTTCTTTCTCCTTATTTTCGTATTTGTCGTTGATGCTTCCTTTGTAAATGAGCTTCAGGTTTTTATCGAATAGGAATACATGTGGGGTAGTTTGGGCTCCAAAAGCATCCGCTACCTTGTGTTTTTTGTCGATGAGATAAGGGGTATTGTAATTGGCTTCTTGGGCATGTTCTATCATTTTTTGCTGAGAATCAACCCCATCGCGGAAAGCTTCATTAGAGTTGATCAGCGCCATCCCGATAGTGTTCTCGGCTGTTAAAGTGCCTAATTCGGGATACGTATCTTCCCAGCCAATGACATATGGACAAGTGTTGCAGCTAAAAATAACCAAAAGGCCATTGTCTTTTGCAAGGCTTTTTAGGGTGTGTTTGGTATTGTCAATATTCAATAATTCTTGATTGGCTAATGGCGCTGCATCACCTATTTGTAAGTCGTTGCTCTTTTGCGTGGCGGCGGCGATTAGCGTTCCCGCAGCCAAAGAAAGTAGTGAAAGCTTCCAAGTGTTCATGTTGTTTTGTTTTAATGGGTATGATTATAAATACGCAATCTATGTGAAAGTCGTAAACAATTAACTCCAAATGGTCGATATTGTTTTCTTTCTGAGCTCGGTGAACGTATCGTTAATCATATCGCGCATATTTCCGCACGGTTTGGGAGTTGGGGAGTTAGGGGGTTAGGCGTGGCGTTATCGGCGACTCACTTGTGTTATTCATTTCACGCTCTTTTTGGTTGCACAGAGCGCACGGAGAAGGCACGGAGTGCCACTGAGAACTGAAAATACATATTTCCCGTGTCACCCCGTGCCCCCTGTGAGCCCCGCGGTGAAGGATTGCTACCTACCGTTGGATAACCACCTTTTGCACGCCTATCAAACCCGCATCGCTATGAACGTGTAGTAGGTACGTACCTGAATTGAGCCCATCTAATAGCAACTCATGCCGATCCAAAAAAGGCTCCAAGCGCTGTTGCAACAATTTACGCCCGGTGAGGTCGTACAGCTCTACATGCGTGGCTTCGGCTTCTTGAGATATTTCTACAGCAAGCCAACTCGAAGCCGGTTGCGGATACACCTGAAAGGTCCACTCTTTGGTTACGGCCTCTGCGCTTAGCCAACTCCAATAGCCTATGGGCGTGCCGTCTTGGTAGGTGCCATTGGTATCGATGATGGTGAGGTAGGCGAATTGTTGAGGTGAAGGAATATCAGGAACATGCATATAACCTCCCGTTAAAAGCTTGTCATTAATAAGTTTAATTCTTTCCAAAACATACATCCTTGAATGATTTCTCGGTAAATCCAGATTCTCAGGTGGAAAACCTGCAGTAGGCTCTACATACCAGATGCTATCCAACTCAATATTGAACTTTTGAATAAAGCCTCGAAATATATTTGGGCCTGAATAAAAGCCCGTGTAATACAAATTTCCCGCTTCATCTGTTGTTGCAGCTTTTATGGTATAGGCTTTCCTTTTTATAGAATCTTCTCTAAAGGAAACCAACTGCCCGTCCCAATCAAACTTAAAAAAACGTCTGCTGAATAGTTGGCTATAATTATAACAATGACTGTGTGGCCAAGCCTCACAGGTATCTGAGAAGGATTGCACGGCATAAAAGTGATCGGGGTCTTGGGGTATAGTATATAGCTGAAGTGCATGGTTAGTTAGGCGGGGATCGGTGCGGTAGGTGGGCATGTGGTATTGCCAAACCACATTTAAGTTGCTGTCTAATTTTGCAATTCCACCGTGAGAAGGCTCTTGCCGTGTAGGCAGTAACCGAC
>JAIULY010000144.1 GCA_022565875.1 Schleiferiaceae bacterium
TATTTGAAAAAAACAGTATATTTACAGTCTTCAAAAAGACACACATAAAAAATGAAAAAAGGATACTTCCTTTTATTTTTCTTGGGCTATGCCGTAGCTTTTGGTCAAGTGCCTTTGGCGGGAAGCGGCAATGCCTTGGTGCTCAACGATTTTGACAATACCGTTGGACTCAATGTTCCCGTTACCATTCCCAATTTCCCCATCTCCGTGACAGCTTGGGTGTATGCAGACCCTTCAGGGGGCGTTACTGAAATGCCTATTTTTCTTTCAAAAGACGATCCGCAAAGCAATCGCGGCTTTCAATTTGGCTTGAAAAACTACAACGGTGCGTGGTTTGTGGAATTTGCAGTTGGCGACGGCACCACCTTGGACGCCATAAGTCAAAACGCTCGCTCAGTGCTGTTTCCAAACCTACAAACCTGGACCCATATAGCCGCAGTTGCCACAGGACCACAAAACATTGACTTTTATGTCAATGGCGTACTCATTCCCTCAGTGCTGCAAAGCAATAGTGGGTCGGGATACGTTACCACAGGTCCGGGACTTCCGCGCATAGGTGGTAGTGCTCGTTTGGGAACCCCTTATTTTCAGGGAAAAATTGATGAGGTTACAGTCTTCAATACTGCGCGCACCCAACAAGAAATACGAGACCATGTTTGTCGCAAAATCCCAACCAATGCCGCGGGATTATTGGCATACTTCAAGTTTGATGAAATAGCTGGCCCCACTTTTCAAAACAGCAGTCCTGCAGGAGGCATTGGGACAGCAACCTTACCCAACCGCGATGTATCTGGAGCAGCCATTGGCGATATTTCTGCCCATATGTACGGTACAAACCTCGGCACACAAGTACTCAACCTCATCACGCCACAAGGCGACTCCATTTCTGTAGAAAACTATAGTGGTAATTCTCAAACCATTCACATATATGCCGTAAACAGTTTGCCCAATCACTTCAATGGGCTACCTCAAACCACTTGTATTTTAGATCGTTATTTTGGGGTGTACACCACAGAGCCTTTTTCACCCAACTTGCCCATGCTCAATTCCTATTTGGTGAAGTACCGCAATCCAAACTATTTCGGGCAAGACAATTACCGCCGTTTTGGCAACGACGACCCCTTGTGGGTGCGTATTTTTACGGTAAATATGACAAATGGTTTTAACTTTGTCACCAACTACAGTCGTGAATTTATTTTGGCGAAAAATTTATATTGGGAGAGCAATTTACCCGACTCCATTACCACTTGTTCCTTTCCCATTACATTGACAGCAGACACCCTACCCGGAGTACCCATCACTTGGAGTACCGGAGCCACAACAGCTAGCATCACCATAAATCAAGGCGGCACGTATTGGGTGCAAGTAAGCGATAGTTGCAATACAAAAACCGACACCATTCACGTAATCGATTTGGCCAATTTAGATTCCTTGGCAAAACAATTTTCCTTGGCTAGTCAATTGGTTGGCACCGATTGCAATTATCCCATCACCCTCACCGCCCCCGTATTCCCACAAGTAACGCATAGGTGGCCCAATGGTAGCAATGCCCCAACGTATGCTGCAACTTCCGGCATGCCCGTTTATCTAGAATTGTTCAGTCCTTGCGACAGCACCACTACCGACACCCTTTTTCTACCCGCGCCCATTCCTTGGCAATCCGGATTACCGCCTTCAATTACCATCTGCGAACTTCCTGTTGAAGTGCAAATCAATCCACACCCCTATGCTACCATTGTTTGGTCAACAGGCGACACAGGAACCCTTGCAACGGCGCAAAACCTAGGCTGGTTGTATGCAGAAGTTGTTGACAGTTGCAGCACCCATCGCGACTCGGTACAAATCCAGCTCCACAGTAGTGTTGCGATAAATCCAGAGCCATTGGCCGATCAATGGCAGCGAGTGGGGTGCGATTACCCCTTTACTTTTCAATTTACAATACCTCCTGGGGTTTCTATTGTTTGGCACAATGGCAGAACGGCACCCAATTATACCGCACAGCAAAACGAAACGATTGGGGTTATAATTTACGACGATTGCGACACGCTGTTTACAGATGTTTTGCCTTTGGATTTGGCACGCCCCATTGCAAAAGAAACCCAATTTACGGATGACGTTTGTCCGGGCTTCCCCATAACCTTAGAACCCGATTTCACGGCGATGAGGTATATTTGGTCTGAAGGGGTACAAGAACGCACTATTGCCATCGATCAGCCGGGCATGTATACCGTTTATGCGGTAGAAGATTGCGACACCCTTCGCAATGTGTTTTTAATCAGTCGCCCGGATAATTGTCCAGAATTGCGTTCTACCCTTTATGTACCCAATGCCTTCACCCCGAATGACGACGGCCAAAACGATGTTTTCAAAGTTGAAGGCACTTCCATCCGTAATTTTCACATGATAATTTTCAACCGTTGGGGGCAGAAAGTGTATGAATCCACGAACATCGAACGAGGCTGGGACGGAACACTACCCAACGAAAGTTTTGCACAAGAGGGCGTGTACACCTATACCATCTACTATCTCGACGTGTTTAGCAGACCACAAAACAAGCAGGGCACCATCACTTTAATGCGCTAGTTTACAGACGCAAAACTACACATTAAAAGCAAAGTACCAATCACTTGAATCCTTCAAAAGCGTAGCGAGGAATTTGACAAAATGTGGGACAATAAAAACTTTTTGTTAAGTCGTCGAAGGCTTCAAATGGTTGCCTACCTTTGCGGCCGTTTTTGGAATACAACTATATGATTAACTCGAACTTGCGCAACATTGCTATCATTGCGCACGTCGACCACGGAAAGACTACTTTGGTTGACAAAATAATGCATCAATGCCGTTTATTTGCGGTGCATCAAGAAACAGGAGACCTTATTTTAGACAATAATGACCTCGAGCGCGAGCGCGGGATTACTATTTTGTCTAAAAATGTTTCGGTAACCTACAAAGATGTAAAAATCAACATCATAGACACACCCGGTCACGCCGATTTCGGTGGTGAGGTAGAGCGTGTTTTAAACATGGCCGACGGTGTACTCCTTTTGGTTGACGCCTTTGAAGGCCCCATGCCACAAACACGCTACGTGTTGGAAAAAGCCCTTGCACTTGGCAAAAAACCACTTGTGGTGATCAACAAGGTAGACAAAGAGAATTGCCGTCCTGATGAAGTTCAAGAGATGGTATTTGAATTGATGTTCAACCTAGATGGAACAGAAGACCAATTGGATTTCCCCACGATTTATGGGTCTGCCAAGAATGGTTGGATGAGTGCCGATTATAAAAACCAAACTGAAGATGTTACCTACTTGTTAGATACCATCATTGAGCATGTACCGCCTCCCCCATTCGAGGAAGGTCCTGTTCAAATGCAAATTACCTCTATCGACTTTTCGCCTTACACGGGACGCATAGCGATAGGTCGCATCAACCGCGGCTCCTTCAAGGAGAACATGGAGATTGTGGTCATGCGTGACAATGGTACAGCACAAAAGGCACGCATTCGCGAATTGTACCTCTATGAAGGATTGGGCAGATTGCGCGTGACAGAAGCCGGTTGTGGCGACATTTGCGCGATTGTTGGCTTAGAAAATTTCGATATCGGCGATACCCTGACCCATCCCGAGACCCAAGAGGCCATGCCGCGCATTTCAGTGGATGAGCCCACCATGAGTATGTTATTCACTATCAACAACTCGCCATTCTTTGGCAAAGAAGGTAAATTTGTTACCTCACGTCACTTGCGCGATCGCTTGTTTAAAGAACTCGAGAAAAACCTTGCGCTACGCATTCAAGAAACCGATTCGTCAGAATCCTTTATGGTTTTTGGAAGAGGTATTTTACACTTGTCGGTTCTTATAGAAACCATGAGACGCGAGGGGTATGAGTTGCAAGTTGGAAAGCCAAGAGTAATTGTACGCGATATTGACGGCGTAAAACACGAACCGCTAGAAACGCTTACTGTAGATACCCCTCAAGACAAGTCTGGAAAGGTAATCGAGTTGGTGAGTCAACGCGCAGGAGAAATGACCATTATGGAGCCCAAAGGCGATTTGATGCACTTGGAGTTTGAAATTCCTTCACGTGGATTGATTGGTTTGCGCACCTTGATTCTCAATGCAACTGCCGGTGAGATTGTCATGGCGCACCGCTTCAAAGAATTTGTACCTTGGAAAGGTGATATTCCCGGCCGTTCAGCTGGAGCTTTGGTTGCCCACGAAACAGGCACCACATTGGCTTATGCATTAGATCGCTTGCAAGACCGCGGGACATTCTTTGTAGGGCCAGGAGAAGATGTTTACAAAGGGCAAATTGTTGGCGCACACATTCGCCACAACGACCTTGAAGTAAACGCAATTCGCGCCAAAAAGCTAAGCAACGTGCGTGCTTCAGGTTCAGATGATAAAGCTAAATTAGCCCCACCTGTCCGCTTCTCACTAGAAGAAGCCATGGAATACATAGAGGAGGACGAATACGTAGAAATCACACCAAAGAGTATTCGCTTGCGCAAAATCAAGTAAATACTTAGTGGTAGACACCTATAAGCGCGGCAGACTTTTTCAGTTTTGCCGCGTTTTTTTTATGTTGTAACATTGCTTGGGCAATCGGAAAATAAATACCAACTAAATTGCAGAGAGAATAGGCAGGTACAAACCGGAATCCCACTTATCTTTGCCGAACAGAAAATTTCAGATAAAAATTAGAATTCGAATACATGTTACTCATTCAGGACATTCGCGAAAATCACGATGCTTTAGTAGCGCGCCTTGCTAAACGCGGCATTGCAGCAGCGCCCATTTTCGACGCCATTATAAAACAAGACGACGCGCGTAAAGCCATTCAAAAACAATTGGACGACACCTTGAGTGCTTCCAACAACATGGCCAAGCAAATTGGAGATTTATTTAAAGCAGGTGACGCACAGGGAGCGCAAGCACTCAAAGCGAAAACAGCTGCTTTAAAAGACACGACCAAAGAATTACAAGTGCAACTACAAAGCGCTGTAGACGCTTTACAAGCATTAGTCATTGAATTGCCCAATGCCCCCCACGACAGCGTTGCCACAGGAAAAAGCGCAGCAGACAACGAAGTAGTAGCCACTTGGGGAAGCGATATACCACTCCCCAAAGCAGCGAAACCCCATTGGGAATTGTGTCAGGAATTAGGCATCATCGACTTTGAAACGGGTGTAAAAATCACCGGTGCCGGTTTTCCTGTTTATGTCAACAAGGGCGCAAGGTTACAACGTGCGCTGATCAATTATTTTTTGGATTACAACACCAAAGCCGGCTACACCGAGTACCAACCGCCTTACTTCATAAATGAAGCATCTGGATACGGCACTGGCCAGCTCCCCGACAAAGAAGGGCAAATGTATCACATGACCGCCGACAACCTTTTTGCCATCCCAACGGCAGAGGTGCCGATTACCAACATGTATCGCGACACCATACTGAAAACAGAAGACCTTCCGGTAAAATGCACGGCACACACCCCTTGTTTCCGGAGAGAGGCCGGTAGTTATGGAAAAGACGTGCGCGGCTTGAATCGCCTGCATCAGTTTGACAAAGTAGAGATCGTTGTGATTGCCAATCCCGAAGAGAGCTACAGGTTATTAGACGAGATGGTACAGCACGTGGGCGAGCTGTTGCAAAGCTTGGGACTGAAGCACCGCGTGTTGCGACTTTGCGGTGGCGACATGGGTTTCACCTCAGCATTGACCTATGACTTTGAGGTGTGGTCAGCGGCACAAGAACGCTGGTTGGAGGTGAGTAGCGTATCCAATTTCGAGACCTTCCAGTCCAATCGTTTGAAATGCAGATACAGAAGCGGCAAAGACAAACCACAGCTCGTACACACACTAAATGGCTCCTCGCTAGCGTTACCACGAGTAATGGCTGCATTGCTCGAAAATTACCAAACCGAGAGTGGCATTCAAATTCCAGAAGTATTAGTTCCTTACACTGGTTTTAGCACCATTTAATGACTCAAAGCGCCGCAACATGTGGCGCTCTTTTTTGTATTAGTATAAAAACACGTCTTCTATATGCGAATTTTGATTTTGAACCTTAGCATCATTTCATGGCTACTGATTGGCATTTTGACATCGGGGTGTCAGCATCGGGAAAACCCGGAAATCACAACTGCGGTATTGGAGCTCAAGCAACAAGTTGACAGTATTGGTGCTACTTTAGATGCTGTAGATATGAAAGCCGTAGAAGATTGGAGGCGCTTTATTGATCACAGGTATCGTTTTTTTTATAAAAACTACGAGTCACTTGACGCCAATGAAAACATGATGAGTTTGCTCAACGATTTAGAAGCCTCAAAAAAAATGATAGGCAAAATGGCTGATCAAGGAGACGGTTTATTTAAAGACTTCAACTATTGCAAAATGCAGGTAGAAAGTTTGGCGAGCGATTACACCAACGGTTTGCTAGCCGACAGCACTGCGCAAAAGTTTATTGCTAGTGAACAAGCCGCATTGCACGCCTTGTCAAACAAAGTAAAAAAACGCGCCGCACCCATCCCCTATTATGTTGCGGTGATGGACTCTATCGCACCGCTTCTAGACAGTGCTATGACACATTATGAACTCAAATTGAACTAATGCGTAAATTTTTCGTAATCCTTTTTGTAACCTCATCCTTTTGGGGCTGGGCTCAAATAGATGAAATGCTTGCCAAACAGTATTTTCAAGACGGCGAGTATACCAAAGCCTTATTGCTGTTTGAGGATTTGTACAAAAAAGATAACAACGACAACATTTACAAGCCTTTTTTAGAGACCTACATACAACTCGAGGACTACCGAGCAGCGCTAAAACTCATCAACAAACACCAAAAGAGTAAGAAGCACTACACCACCTTGTATGCAATAGACGAATATCGGATTTTGGGCTTATTAGACGATACAAAAGGGCAAGGGAAAACACGAGAAAGTATTTTAAAAGACATCAACAAAAATCCAGGCTTAGCGTATCAGACCAGTAAACAAGCGTCGGACATAGGTCTTTTTGATTTGTCATTAGCCATTTTGGAAATGGCAGAGGCCACGGACCCGCGAATGACTTTTCACTTTCAAAAAGCCACTCTTTATGCTGAGTTGGGAGAAATAAGTAAAATGTATGGTGAGTATCTCGAATTAATCAATCAAAGTCCTTCATATGTGCGGTATGTTCAATCTTTGATTCAGCGCAACATCGAGCAAAACGGCAGCAATGCCAACAACGATCAAATCAAGCAAATGCTCATCAAAAAAGTACAAGAAGGGCAGAATATTGTTTATAATGA
>JAIULY010000145.1 GCA_022565875.1 Schleiferiaceae bacterium
CTGCTTGTTGGTGCTGTGTTTTTGTCAGAGGGTATTCAGAAATTTCTTTTTCCAGCAATAAGAGGCGCAGGGCGATTTGAAAAAATTGGCTTGCCAAATCCTGAGTTCTTGGGGAGTTTTGTAGGGGTCTTTGAAATACTATGTGGGGTTTTTATCTTGGCTGGGGTCTTAACCCGCTTGGCAAGCATTCCAATTATTATTATCATGTTGGTTGCCATTTTCACAACAAAAGCGGAAGTGTTAGTCAACGAGGGTGTTTGGGTGATGCTTCACGGAAGCCGAACGGATTGGTCAATGTTATTGGGAGGTCTATTTCTTCTTATTCGAGGTGGAGGCTTCTGGTCAATCGATTATAAATTGGCTACTAGGTAGTTATGGATATCGTTATCATTTCTTTCACTGCTTTTTTTGTGGCGATTTTAACGTTCTTCTCTGGCTTTGGACTCGGCACTATTTTAACTCCGGTTTTCATGTTGTTTTTCCCGGTTGATTTAGCCATTGCATTAACTGGGGTTGTACATTTTTTCAACAATATTTTCAAATTGATTCTTGTAGGTAAAAAAGCCAACAAAGAGGTTTTGCTTCGATTTGGCATTCCTGCAATTTTAGCAGCGGCCCTTGGCTCTTGGGTGTTGCTAAACATTTCAGACTTGAAACCCCTGTTTGAATATGAATGGTTTGGGAAGTCATTTCAGGTGTTTCCTGTAAAATTTATTGTTTCCTTGTTGCTCATCATTTTTGCTAGTATGGATTTAATACCCTACTTCAAAAATCTACAGTTTGGAAAAGAGAAGCTCCCTATAGGCGGATTGCTTAGTGGTTTTTTTGGAGGGTTGTCTGGAAATCAAGGGGCCTTGCGCAGTGCCTTTCTCATCAAGGCAGGGTTGACTAAAGAAGCCTTCATCGGAACAGCTGTTGTGGTGTCTACTTTCGTAGACTTTACTCGCTTAAGTGTTTATGCTATGCGTTTCACGAAAGCCGGTCTTGAGCAAAACATTACCCTAGTTCTAGTGGCCACTTTAGCTGGAATTGCAGGGTCATTTTTAGGCAACAAACTCCTAGAAAAAGTGACGCTCAGTTTTGTGCAAGTTACGGTAGCTATCCTACTCATTGCAATTTCAATTGCCCTTGGGGCAGGGTGGATTTAGTTTTAATGAATTGCGGTGGTTTTTATGACTTTGAATTGTGAAATTACAATCATGATTGTTGTGATAATCGGCGCCGCCGCTCTGCCAATACGCTACGGTAAAGCAAATCCCTTGTTCCCTTGAAAAATAGAAGCGAACTAATGCTTCAGGGTAAATTTTCTTTACATCGACTCACTATTAAAAAGTAAATCTAAAAACCTGTTAGGCTGTCGCAGTTTCTCCCTAATTTCGCAGCAATGTGAAAAACATTGCACAACAAGCGAAAATACTTTATCTTTCGCTATAGAATAATTGAAAGTCATCGAAAATAAGTCTATGTCATTTACCAAGTGGTTGTTTCTTCTTTTTTTCTCTTGGTGTGCTGCAGTAGCACAGCCCATTTATTTTGACTTAGACAAACATCACCTAGACGACAAAGCAAAAAAAGTATTAAAAGACATCATGACCAACAGCACGGGCATCTACCTTCAAATAGAATGTCATTGCGATAGTTTAGGCACGAGTCCCTACAATATGGCGCTTTCCCAACGCCGTGCGGAAACTACGCGTCAGTATTTTATTGACAACGGATTTAGCGCTAAACATATCCGCGTTGCTTGGTTTGGAAAGGAGCAACCCGCTTACGACAACAATTCGCCGGATCGCTACAAAAATCGACGCTGTGATATTACGACACAAAAACCCAATATCTCGATAGAGGAGTTTCAAGGTAGAAAAGGGGAGGAGTTTGTCATACCCAACCTGGTTTTTGTTGGCAACCAACCAATTCCAATGCGTAACTCTATAAATGTTTTAGATACGCTGTACGAATTAGTGCGAAAAATCCCTGCAAAGTTGTTGATAAAAGGTCATGTTTGTTGTTCCGATGAGCAAGAGCTAAGCGAAAAGCGAGCTGAACAAGTTAAAGAGTACTTGGTGAGTCGCGGCATCGACGCCAATCGCCTGTATACTGAGGGGTTTAGTAATCGACGTCCATTAGCTAAAGAAGTGAATGCCAAAACTCGGGAAATGAATCGCAGGGTAGAAATTGAAGTTTTGGAGGAGCTTCCACCTTCGATACTCGCACAAGAAAAGCGCAAACCCGAGTCACTCTACTTTGAGGTGCTTAATTTGCGACAAGCTCCTAAGCGTGGAAATTTAGATATGCAATCAAAATACAACATGCAGCTGATTGCCCAAACTCTAGATGAAACCTTGGGCTTTACCTACGAATTTGAAATTTTCGGTCCTCAAAAGGACAGGAGAATGCATGAGCAACTCCATTCCGAAATCGATATTATGATGCGCAGGCACAACGTTTCCAAAGCGCGCTATCGGATTTTTATTCGTGAAGAAATTGACAAACCGGGCTTTAACGCCAACACACGGTACGTTTTTTTGAGGTACACGCCAACGAACGGCAAAATCACAGGCAATCGATAGTTTATGCAAGCCCTTACTGGAAAAGTACTCGACACATTGCTTCGCAGCCAACGGATTACTCGCGTTCTCCTCGGAGTTAGTGGTGGAGTCGACAGTATGGTGTTGCTCCATTTGTTTCAACAAACTACTATTTATTTTGAGGTTGCCCACGTCAATTACAATTTGCGAGAAGGAGCAGGGGCAGATGAGGCTTTAGTAAAGACATACTGCGAAAAAAACGGGATTGTTTGCCATACCCTTGTCATTCCGAAGAGTGATTGGGATGACCACACGGGCAGCATCCAGCTAAAAGCAAGAGAACAGCGGTATGCTTTTTTTAACACCTTACAAAAAGAGCATTCCCTACCGATTTTGGCAACTGCTCACCACAGAGATGATGCTCAAGAAACCTTTTTCATCAACTTACTTCGAGGCACAGGTTTAAAAGGATTGGCGAAGTGGTCGATTTTAAAAAACAACAGATTCAGGCCGCTACTTTATTTTTCCAAGAAAACACTTTACACCTTCGCAAAGCAGAATAACATACCCTGGCAGGAGGATACGAGTAACGCAAAAAACACCTACCTGAGAAACCACATTCGACTGAAGATATTGCCGCTGTTATTTGAAAAAGACACCAGACAAAAAAGCGGTTTTGCGAGAACCTTAGAATTACTTGAGTCAGAGCGCGATTTGCTAAATGAAGCTGAGCGTGAGTGGGTTGCTTGTCATGTAACTGGTGCTGCTGCGAAAGGATTTGTTATCCAAACAGAAACATCTTTGGATATGAAATGGTTGTCGCGGTGGATTTCTAATGAACCCTTCCGAATAATTGCACCTTGGGAGGTTCTAGCGAAAGCAAAAACAGGAAGCCTTTTTAGGAATAAGAATTGGGAATTGCGAAGAGAACGAGGTTTCTTCCAGCTTGGGCAAAAGACAACCGAAGAAGTTTGGCATCCACAGCACATTACAAAGGAAACCAAAAGCTTAACAACACCTTTTTTCATAAGCTTTGAGACACTAGCCCAATCGGAATGGGATGGCCCACAAAAAGGGGCTATTGATTTAGACAAAGACAAGTTGTGTTTCCCATTAATCCTGCGCAATAGGGAGCCTGGAGACACGATTCAGCCTTTGGGAATGAAGGGAAAACGCAAGGTGAAAAAGGTTTTCACTGACCGGAAGTTAAGTCACCTTGAAAAAGAAAAAACTTTGGTACTTTGCGACTCCAAAAATGCGGTGGCTTTACTTTGGTTATTTCCAGCAGAAACGTACAAAGTAACGCCCAAAACAACAACAGTTTACCGAATAAAAACACACTTTTAATTGCCTTTAAAATGTCGATAAAAAAATTAGTCCTCACCGTTAGCTTAGTGTTAACAGCGTTGTTTTCCTTCGGGCAGATTTTAAATCCCGCCAGCTGGAAGTTCTCAGCAGAGGTACATTCTGATACAGAGGCCACTTTAAAAATGGAAGCCACTGTTGAATCGGGTTGGCACATTTACTCTACCACCTTAAGTGGAGACGACGGACCACTGCCCACGGAATTCATTTTCAAGCCTAGCAAACAATTTTCTCTTGTTGGTGGTGTTGTTGAACCAGCACCGAAGGTAGAGTTTGACCCCAATTTTCAAATGGAGGTAAAGTACTTTAGCAATAAAGTTGTCTTTACACAGAAAATCACTTACAATTCAAAAATCCGCTTTCCAGTTACTGGTGAAGTTTCGTGGATGTTATGCGATGACACCCGTTGCTTGCCTCCGGAATACCTAGATTTCACTATTGACATACAGCCCAAAAAAGCTGCCAGCACATCAGAAGCAGCCTCCAATGACGAGCCCGATGAGGTAGTAGCTGTTGAGCCCGATGAAACCCTTGAAGACTCGGGATTGGTTGAAGCGCCAACCGAGCAGGCGACATTGGAAACCGCTGAAGTAGCTGTGCCAGCAACGGAAGAAGCGCCAGTAAAAAAATCGAGCGGTTATTGGTGGTTGATCTTCTTGGGCGGATTTGCAGGCGGATTTGCAGCGTTTTTGATGCCCTGTATTTATCCGATGGTGCCCCTTACCGTGAGCTTTTTCACGAAACAAAGTAAAACTAAGGCCGAGGGTATTCGCAAGGCTATTATTTATGGGCTGTCAATCATTGTAATTTATGTGGCGTTGGGAATGTCGATTTCCATTGCCTTTGGTAGCGATGCATTGAATCAACTGAGTACCGACCCTTGGTTTAATATTGCTTTTTTTGTTTTGTTTATCATTTTCGCCATATCCTTTTTTGGGGCTTTTGAAATCACCCTGCCAAGTTCGTGGGTGAACAAAGCTGACGAAGCTTCAAACAAGGGCGGGCTAATTGGTATATTCTTCATGGCCTTTACCTTGTCATTGGTTTCATTCTCGTGTACTGGCCCTATAATTGGAACCTTACTAGTAGAGGCCGCGCAGCAAGGATCATTTTTTGGACCTGCCGTGGGGATGTTAGGGTTTGCCTTAGCATTATCTATTCCTTTTGCGCTATTTGCCGCCTTCCCAGGTTGGCTCAATTCCATGCCCAAGTCCGGTGGCTGGTTGAATACTGTGAAGGTAAGCTTAGGTTTTGTGGAGTTAGCTTTTGCCTTTAAGTTTCTCTCGAATGCAGACCTTGTGTGGCAAGCAGGCTGGCTCAAGCGCGAATTATTTATTGCCATTTGGGTAGCTATTGCCTTTTCAACAGCACTTTATCTTTTTGGCTTCTTCAAAATGTCAAGCGACAGCAATACCGATCGCATCACAGTACCGCGGTTGCTTTTTGCGTTGATGTTTATGATTTTTGGTTTTTACCTGCTGCCAGGAACATGGGGTGGCCCCGTTAAGATTGTTGCCGGTTTAACACCGCCTATGTTTTATTCCGAGGTGGGAAATGTGAATGCTTCACCCACTATCATGTTGACTAATGGGGAACAAACATCCGGAATTCCAAAAGGCGCTCACCCTGAATCTTGTCCACACGGACTCAATTGTTTCCACGATTTTGACGAAGGACTAGCTTACGCCAAAGAAGTGAACAAGCCCATATTATTAGATTTCACCGGGTGGGCTTGTGCCAATTGCCGGAAAATGGAAGAAAACGTATGGAGTGACCCCGGTGTAATGTCACGTTTGCAAAATGATTTTGTCTTAATTTCACTTTATGTAGATGACAGAGAGCTGCTGCCCGAAGACCAGCAAGGCATTTCAGAGAGCACGGGTAAAAAGATAAAAACCGTTGGTAATTTGTGGAGCGACTTTCAAGCTAAGCACTATGGTACAAACTCACAGCCATATTATATTGTGTTAAATCACAACAGCTTAACACCATTGAACCCGCCAATAGCCTACGAACCCAACATTCAGAAGTACATCAATTGGATGGACACAGGAAAGGCATTATTTGAATCAGGCAAATAAGCGACAAATGGCTCAAGACCGTATTCGCGCTCATTTTGAGGAGGCGCAAGAAGTATTAGCGAAATTCATGGCCGATGGGCAGCAATTTACTAACATCGAGAAAGCCGCATCCCTTATGGTTGCGGCTTTTAAAAATGGCAAAAAAGTCATAAGTTGTGGTAACGGCGGAAGTATGAGTGACGCTATGCACTTCGCAGAGGAGCTTACAGGTCGCTATCGCGAAAGCAGAGCGCCCCTTCCGGCCATCGCTATATCTGACCCAGGTTACTTAACATGCACGGCAAATGATTTTGGTTTCGAGTTTGTGTTTTCTAGGTTTTTAGAGGCTCATGGAAGCGAAGGAGATGTGTTGGTTGCTATTTCCACAAGTGGTCAATCGAGAAATGTAATAGAAGCAGCTAGGGTAGCAAAACAAAAAGGCATCGCTATTGTTGGATTTACTGGAAAAAATGGTGGTGAACTTGCTACCTATTGCGACACAGAAATTCGAGTTCCGCATAGCGGGTACGCCGATCGAACGCAAGAGGTACACATCAAGATTATACACAGTATCATTGACGCAATCGAGCAACAGCTTTTTACAGGATAACATGACAGAAGAACAACGGTACCGTTTGCGAAATGGAGAGACAATTGTTGGCTACATGCGCAAATATAGCGGAGCCAGTTTGTTTTATTCGAAAGATTCTTTTTGGTGGAATGGGAAACCGATTGCCCACCAATACGTAGATGAGTGGACGGGATACAGGGACAAGAACAACGCTTATATATTTGAGTGGGATATCGTCACTTTTAAACTAGACCCAGACGAACCTGACCAACGAGGAGTTGTTTTGTGGGAGAAGCAAAAAAAGCGCTTTGGAATACGGCTTCTTGACGGCGACCCACTATTCATTCCATTTGTGATGGAGGGCATTGAGATGTTTAATCCACGACAAATAAAAGTGTATACCTATTTATTCATTAATCCCGATCTGATGGATGAATTAGGTTTGGAAGAAGATTAATGATTCTGCACCTCGTTTTTTTAGCTATTATACTGATGTCTACATTAATGTAAGATTCGCCCCGGTAGTTGTGTTATATATTGATACTCCCAAATTGTAAGGTTTTTGGAGATAAGCGTATAAAAATTTCATTTCGCAACAACTACCTGATATATGTAAGCGCTGAAACTTAAATCACTGATAATGAATAGTCATTATTATGCGGATATCACCAAAATGTAATCCTCATGGAGATATCCGTATAATAAACTCTAGAGCATTAGGAAAAAAGTCGCTTGACGGAAAAGCGC
>JAIULY010000146.1 GCA_022565875.1 Schleiferiaceae bacterium
GCTAAAAATTGTGGTAGCCACGAATAATGAAACGATTATCAAAAATATCAAACTAAAAGAACAAACACTCAATTTAGACGAAGTTATTGTAACCACAACCTATGATGGTAGCACCGAGGCGGGGGCACGGGGCACAGAGAAAAATGCTGCGACTGTGGTTAATGCCATTTCAGCCAAGACCATTGAATCATCTCCTGATATCACCGTGGCGAATGTTATTCAACGTGTTTCGGGCCTAACCATCGAACGCAATGCCAATGGCGACGGCCAATATGCCATAGTGCGGGGCATGAACAAGCGCTACAACTACACCTTAGTGAATGGGATAAAAATACCATCACCTGACAACGAAAACCGCTATGTTCCGCTGGATATCTTCCCCGCAGAGTTACTGGATCAATTGATTGTTTCAAAGTCTTTAACTCCTGATATGGAGGGCGATGCAATAGGTGGTGTCGTAGATATGCGCATGAAAGATGCCCCGTCGAAAAGGATGTTTACCGCAAATGTCAGCAGCGGATTTAACACCTTATTCCTAGAGCGTCCTTATGATTATTTTAATTACCGTGCAGTCGATTTCACGCCCCCCATGCAACGTCTCCCACAGGGCCAACGCGTAGCCAATGTCGATCAATTCAGCACAGAAAACCTCAATTTCGAACAACGCAGTTTATCCGCCAATCCGTTCTCTACTCAAAACTTAACACCCAATCGTTTGGCTGCTGTTACTTATGGCGACCGGTACAGGAATGGGAAGTTGGGAATAGTGATAGCGGGGAGCTACCAAAACACCTTTAGAGGAGCAGACCGCATTGAGTTCGGTATTTCCGACAATACGTTTGGCGCCATTCGTCCGCGGTTGTCCCGCTATCAAGAACGCGCTTATTCTTCACAGCAAGAACGCTCAGGGGTGCACTCCAAACTCGATTATCAAATCAACTCTCGCAACAAAATCCGCCTTTACAACGCTTGGCTACGAATGGGAAACTACGAAACCCGCACCATATTAGAAGATGGCTTACGCGACGCTGGTAATGAAAAAACACTGGAACAACACTTTAGAGGTCAGGTTAATGTCCAACAAATTTACAATAGCACCCTTCAAGGGGAGCATGTGTTGAGTAATCGTTTTACAGCAGATTGGTCGTTGGTGTACAGCTATGCCCAACAAGAGATGCCAGACAACTCACAAGTCATTACCGTTTCCAACTACAACACCCCGGATAGATCGTTGCGTTGGCTGATGTGGGAAAACATCATTCGAATTTGGGAGAGCAATTCCGATCAAGACTTGGCCGGGTATTACAACCTTAACTACAATGTAATTATTGCTGGTACAGCTGTGAAGTTGAAAACAGGAGGTCTTTACCGCGCAAAAAGACGTGAAAATTTCTTTGATCTGTACACCTTCAAGCCCAACCCTGGCGAGCAGGAATATGTGCCCTTTACGACTGACTATGCTGATTTAACCTGGCGCATAACAGGTGGTTCTGGAACGCCTTCGCACGTATTGAATTACCAATCGTATGAAGATATCTTGGCACAATACGGACAAGCTTCCTTTCAAATAGGAAACACTCAAGTATTAGGTGGAGTCCGTTTTGAGCACACCGACCAAGGATATACCACAGCAAACAACAATATCCCCGATGGCAATCAAGAGTATTGGAGTGTTTTGCCTAGCCTGCATCTCAAACACATGCCCACCAATAAAATCAATATTCGCTCGTCCTATTTCAAATCCTTGTCGCGTCCCTCCTTTTTGGAAATCATACCCTACCGCAGACCTAGCGTAGAAGAAATTGTGCCCATGGGGGGGAACCCCAACCTTGTGGCCGTAGAGGCGCACAACTTTGACATGCGGTTTGAGTTGTTTCCAAATGCGCTAGATCAATTTCTAGTTGGTGCCTTTTACAAAATCATAAATAATCCTATTGAGAACGCTATTTTACCCGCTACTGACCCTCAATTTCCTCAATTCTTGCCCACTGCTACTACAATGGTTCCCATTAATTTACAAACAGCCATTAACAGAGGGATTGAAGTAGACTTCATCAAATACTACAAGAAGTTTGGGATTCGTGCCAATTACACTTTTACCGATTCTGAAATTGAGTCAGTAAAACGCACGTTCACAGAAATTACCGAGGACAATATTGGTCAATTAACGCCTTTACAACTCCAAACCATTGGCATAGGTGATTCCACCTTCCTAAACGTCAACCAAAGCAGACCGTTGCAGGGGCAATCACGACACATCGGCAATCTATCGCTGCTTTACAAAGACAGTGACCGCGGTTGGAACCTCCAATTGTCTATGGTTTTTACTGGAGAGCGTATCGCCGTTGTTTCGGCTGGTTTGGACACCGACTGGTGGCAACGCGACTTCACCCAACTTGATTTCTCCATGGAAAAGCGCTTTGGGGAACACTGGCACTTTTTTCTTAAAGTCAATAACCTTCTCAACGAACCTTTTGAACTATTTATCAAGCAACCTCACATGCCACAAGTTGGTGTCAATGAATTACAGCCCAACGGCAACGTAGAAACCCTCGTGCGCCGTGATTTTTACCACAGAAACATTCTATTTGGAGTGCGCTATACTTTATAATCCATTTTTTAACGTTTATTTAAATCCTCAACAATGAGAAAGTTCAATTTTTATGCAGCAGCCTTATTAGCTTCGGCTGCTTTTACCTTCACCTCATGCAGCAGTGATGATGACAACAACGGCGGTGGCGGAAACGTCGAGCAAGGCGATTTGTCTGGTGAAGTTTCAGGAACCCTCGAAAAAGGTACCTACCGGATCACATCTGACATCATTGTCCCAGAAGGACAAGAGTTGCGTTTGTTGCCAGGTGTCATTTTAGCTTTTGATGGCGATGGACTATCACCAGAAACCAGCCCTGAGCTTACCGTTTTTGGTCGTCTAATTGCCCTAGGTACAGAAAGCGAGCCCGTTATGTTTACTGTTCCAGAAGACCGTCGCGATGCATCGAATGCCTACGAAGGATTTTGGGGTGGCATTCAGTGTATGGCTACTTGTGATGCTGCCATTTTTCAGCATGCCATTGTAGAATATACAGGGGGTCCTGCGCGTCAGTCTGATGCTTATGATGCAGGTGACCCACGCTATGCCATTCACTTTGCCAATCCACAAGGTGTTTTGATTTTTGACAACAGTACTTTGCGCAACATCGCAGACGATGGCATTCGTCCAGAAGGTGGTGCACGTTTGGCCATCATCAATAGCACATTCTACAACTGTGGTGAAACCGGTGGTGAGGGAGTCAACATCAAAGACGGTACTGTTGGTGATGTTGCTTACAACTTGTTTTACGGAGTTGCTACTAACGGCAGCAAGCCCGCAGGCGCTGGTGATGGCGTGCCACAGACAGATGTAAACACCTACAACAACACATTTATCAACTGTGGCTTCAGAAGAGTACAAGCCGGTCGTGGTGGTTCTATCAATTACGAGCAAGGTGCCAAAGGAAAGGTTTATAACAACCTCATCGTAAACTGTCGTTTCGGCACCCGTATGAGAGGTGATCGTTTGCCAGACACTGCAAATATTCCTTACGACTACACGCATTACTACGCGAATGACCCAGTTGATGAAGACAACTTCTTCCCTTCTACTGATGTTGATGCCAACGGTAACCGTTTAACTCGTGTGCAACCTAATGATATCATCCAAGTGGACCCAATGTTTGTCAATTACAACGTAAGTACAAACAAAATGACCCACACACCAGAAGCTGGTTGGGATTTCAGACTTCAAGCCAATGCTCCTGGTGTCAACGCTGGTTTCACTGGATTTTCTCCGAATCATAGCACCTTGTCAGCAGCTGGAGTAACGGTAAACATCCCTGCTCCTTCTAATTTTATCGGTGCGTTTGGTACCAACTAATTGCAACATAGCATTACAAGCCTCGGATACTTCCGGGGCTTTTTTTACTTTTTTTTAAAAGGTCTTGAGTACCTACTACACCTCCGCGACGATCAAATTCACTAACGTTATCCTATCTCAAGGCCATCGCCAAGCTATTGTTTACAAACCTGCAGCTACCTCCCTCAAAAACATGTTTATGAAGCCCAATTTCAACACCCCCCTCATCATTAAACCATTGCTAATTGCAATGGCCATCGCTATACTTAGCGCCGCTTGTTCAAAAGACGATGACACGGAAACAACGGGAACTCCCACGGTGTATGAAGCTACTTACACGCGATTTGATTTGGTAGACAATCCAGATTACCAATTTCGCTTTGAACAAAAAATAGCCCCACAACTCGGTGAAGCATCTGGTATAGTTGCTGGTAGAAAAAACGCTGGCGTGGTATATTTACACGAAGATTCTGGAAATCGGAATGTGATTTTTGTTTACGATACGCTAGGGGTTTTACTTGGCGAATGGGTATTGCCCGGCATAACAAACCGCGATTGGGAAGACATTGCTATCGGACCGGGCCCCATTGACGGGGAGACGTATATTTATGTAGGCGACATTGGCGACAACCGCGCCTCGAGAGAATTCACCACAATATATCGTTTTATTGAACCCATACTTCCCACAAACACAACTGGAGCACCATTTAAAATAGATATAGCAAACATTGATGCCATACGACTTGCCTACCCCGATGGTCCAAGGGATGCCGAAACCCTAATGATTGACCCCATTACTAAAGACCTCATCATTATTTCAAAGCGCGAAGTACAAGTGCACGTATATCAACTCCCTTACCCACAAGCTACCAACGGCTCATTAACACCTGTTTACTTTAAAGGAAAACTGCCACTCCGAACCATTACCGCTGGTGATATCTCACCCGATGGTACAGAAATAATAATAAAAGACCTTGGCGCTATTTATCATTGGAAAGTAGCCCATGAATCCCTCATCAAAACACTTTTTGTACAACAACCTACAAAACCTGCCTATCTGCCAGAAGTACAAGGCGAAGCACTTGGGTGGGATGCCAACGGCAAAGGGTATTACACGATTACTGAAATTGAGAACCATCAAGTTGATGCTGTATTGAGATTCTTCAGTAAGTAGAACTTGTGTTTTCTCGTTATCGATGCAACGCTAGATACCTGCCCTAAATACAGCATCCCCAAACTGGGGACGCCTAAAAGTGTTTTTAAAATAATGCAGTGTTGCGTTAAAGCACTGTAAATGATATAATTTCATACAATTTATCTGGTGTACCTGTTGGCACCATTAAAGTGTAAGCTCCTTTGGTTAAGGAATGTAGGTTCTTCAAAATCCATTCATCTGTTTGCTTACCTGAGGTCACTTCAACTTTCTTAACAAGGACTCCTGAAGCGTCAAATCACGGCGCGTTACCCAATTGTTGCCCTTCTTCAAAATGCATTTTCAAAATAAATTCTGAGGCAAAATTTTTATAAACAAATGGCGTATTATCGTCCAACTTTTTCGGTGTGTTTAAGTAGGTCATAGACAAGCGCTCCTCCCAATCTTTTAGCGCGGCTTGCATTTCTGGATGTTCCGCCAAATTATTAAAGTCGACGAATGATTCCGGGCCCATTTCATATAAGGGTTGCTTCTCTATTGCAACCTGGCCCCATTTAACCCGACTTTTCGTTTAACAAACGATTAAATCTACACGGAAAAGGTGCGGCTTTCTTGGAATATAAATGGAGTGGGGTTATCTTTGTCGCCAAGGGAAGTATTTTTGCCACACCTTCATGCAACAGTTTACAATAGAGGTAGCAATAATAATAACCCGTTTTAAAATTACTTCCATCAAAATCTCCGAAATGAGAATTCTTTTTTATTGTATTGCTCTGGTTTTTAGTACCTCATTAGTATTCAGTCAAACTTTAGAATGGGCGCAGCAGTTTGGAGGAACCGGCAATAATATCGGCAACGCGGTAGCTGTTGATGGAGCTGGCAATGTATATGTTACCGGCTTTTTTAGAGAGACCATTGATTTTGATCCAGGGCCCGGTACTTTCAATCTCACTTCTGCCGGCAACAATGATGTGTATATTACCAAACTAGACCCCATGGGCAATTTGCTTTGGGCAAAGCGATTTGGTGGTGCAGGAAACGATATCGGTTTTGCTATTTTTGTGGATGACGCTGGCAATGTGTACACCACAGGAAGTTTTCGCGGCAATGTTGACTTTGACCCGGGACCGAACACCTTTTTTCTACTTTCCGATGGCGAAGACGATGTTTTTGTTTCCAAATTAAACACCAATGGAGATTTTCTTTGGGCGAAACGAATTGGAGGTACAGGAGATGATTTGGGGAGAGCTATTGTTGCAGACAATATGGGCAACGTCTTCGTTGCAGGACAATTTCGGAGCACAGTGGACTTTGACCCAGGCCCCAACACTTTCAACCTTTCCTCTAGTGGTGCTGAGGATGCTTTTATTTTAAAATTAAATGCCATAGGTGATTTTGAATGGGCTAGAAAACTAGGGAGCAACAGCAATGATTTTTGCCGGGGCATTGCCTTGGACGCCTCAAATAATGTGCATGTCATTGGTAGTTTCCGAAACACCGTCACCCTTGCCCCCAACCCGACAACCGTGAGTCTTACCTCTAGCGGTAGCTCAGATGTTTTTGTGCTAAAGTTCAATACCAATGGCAACTTGATTTGGGCAGAATCTTTTGGGGGAACTGATAACGATTTTGGGCAAGCCATTGCTATTGATGGAGTAGGTAATATTTTAACAACGGGTAACTTTCGACAGACCGCTGATTTTAATCCTAAAGCAGGGAACTTTCCACTCACCTCAGCTGGCGCAGCAGATGTCTTTGTTTCCAAACTTAGCAGTACCGGTGATCTCATTTGGGCAAAGCGCTTTGGCGGTCCCGTTAATGATTTTGGCTATGGCATTGGTGTAGATGCCGCGGGGAATGTCTATACAACCGGCGCCTTTCAATCCACCGCCAACTTTCAAACGGGACCCGGTTTTTTCAACCTCACTTCAGGTGGTTGGAATGATGTTTATGTCTCTAAATTAGACAGCAATGGGGACTTTTCGTGGGCCCAGCAATTTGGCGGCACTGCTGACAACCTAGGCTATGGCATTGATGTTAGCGGATCCGGGAATGTTTACACAACCGGAAGGTTTGGCGGTGTCATCAATTTTGATGCTGGTGGCAGCAACACGAGTTTAACCACCGCAGGAAGTTTTGATGTGTTTGTCTCTAAAATCAATCAGTGTCCCCCTGTTTCGGGTACGGATGTTCAAACGGCTTGTGGAACGTTTAC
>JAIULY010000147.1 GCA_022565875.1 Schleiferiaceae bacterium
ACTTGCTCCTGACAGAAAAGTGGCTCACTAAAAATCCAGACACTGAAGGGGTCAAATGTATATAGCAATTAAAGAATCAGCTTCACATCCGACCCCGAAGTGGGTCGCATAGTTTGGTAATGAATTTTCCTGTCATGATTCATATGGGGCGGTTTATGGGTTTTTGGTGTTGTGAAGGGGGTACTGCAGCGGAAAAAACTTGTTTTGGGTGCGAAATGGTGTAACGAAGCTTTAATTTTCAGTAGGGCTATTTTTAACAAAGCTATTTCGGCGGTTTTCACCATTTTTGCGCCATGGATATAAAGCGCGACATCACTTTGCAACAACGAGTCCTCGTGGTTGGGCTGGGCCTGATGGGAATCAAATTGATCGCTTGGATGGTGACGGGGGCCAATGCGATTTTTTCGGATATGATGGAGTCGCTGGTGAATGTGTTGGCCGGGGGATTTGCGCTTTTTAGCCTGCGTTTGGCATCTAGACCGAAAGACGTTAACCACCCTTACGGTCACGGCAAGGTGGAGTTTATTTCGGGAGCCATCGAGGGGGTGTTAATCGTTGTTGCGGGCATCCTCATTGGCGGCAAAGCGCTTTACGACACCATTCACCCTCACGAGGTTTCTAATTTGGACTTGGGGCTATACTTAACGGCGCTTGCTGGTGGCATCAATTTCTTTATGGGTGTGCAATTGGTAAAGCGCGGCAAGGCGCACCACTCCATGACTTTGATATCAGAAGGCGAGCACCTCAAATCGGATGGGTACTCGTCTGCTGCCTTGCTGGTGGGCATTGCGTTGGTCTGGGTTACCGGCATTGTTTGGCTCGATAATGTGGTGGCGTTCTTGTTTGCTGTCTTTATTTTGGTGGTGGGGATCCGCATTTTGAGGAAATCCATTGCGGGCATTATGGACGAAGCTGATTTTGATATCATAGTGGACCTTGTAGCACACTTGGAGGCCAATAGAAAACCAAACTGGATGGACATTCACAATTTGCGCGTCATTCGCTATGGCCGAGCGCTCCATGTTGACTGTCACCTGACGTTGCCGAACTACTACAACTTGGAACAGGTACACCATGAAGTGGATGTATTGGAGCAATTAATCGACGCGCATTTTGAAAACCCCACAGAGGTTTTTGTGCACGCTGACCCCTGCAAACCGGCCTGTTGTGAGTTGTGTTCGATGGTGGATTGTCCCATTCGATCGGATGCTTTTCGGAAACAGGTGCCTTGGACGGTTACTGTTTTAGTGGAGAATAGCAAACATCAACTATAAGAGTTGAATAGACAACGGTGCCTCTGCCAGGGATCGCAGTGGTAGCCCAGAGGCAGGGGCTTGTGTGAGGCTTTACCGAAGAGAGCGACCAACGGAAGCTCCTCGTAGGTAGTAGCCGAACCAAGCACATGCTGAGGACTACAAACGGAGAGCCCGCCCGGGCAGCCAAATGACTATTATCTTCCTAGTGATGGGCTTACTTTCCCGCCTACCGGCCACAAAAAAGAGGGACGTACAATGCCCCTCTGTTTCAACTATTGTATGTGTGCCTTTCTTTCTAGCTTTGAATGGCAACGGCTTGCAGTGTTTTGGGCTCGCCGACTACTTCGCCAAGTGCGTGGGCTACGGATAAAAAACAGTGTTCCTGTCCTATTTGTGTGAGGATATTCCATTTGTTTAGGGTGTCTCTCACAGGGCCGCGCATGCCGCAAAGGATTACTTGAATGTCGCGGCCGTGCCAATTGTCTATCCAATCGTGGAGTGCGTGGGCACCACTGGAGTCTATGTGGGGGATGGCTTCGAAGTCGAGAACGATACCGGTAAGTTGTCCTTTTTCGGTGACCCATGCATCTATTTTGTTTTGGATGTACTCGATGTTTGCAAAATAGATGGGGCCATCAATCCGTATAATCAACTGCTTATCGGGTTCTACAGCGTTGTTGAAGCGCTTGATGTTTCTGTAGATGCCTGTGCCTTCTACTTTGCCCAATCGGGCCATGTGTGGTTTAGAGGCTCTGTAAATCACGGCAATCAGTGAGAGCACCATACCTGTAATGATTCCGGTTTCGATGCCTAAAAACAAGGTGGCTAGGAAGGTGGCGATAAGCATGAAAAAGTCGCTTTTGTCGTTTTTCCACAGTTTTTTTGGTTCTTTAAAATCGATTAACCCGGAAACAGCAACAAGCACCACTGCGGCGAGGACTGCACTGGGAAGGTTGTAGAACAAACTGGTGAGGAACAGTAAGGTGATGATAATCAACGCTACACTTATAATGGAGGCGAGGGCTGTTTTTGCACCGGCTTGATCGTTTACGGCTGTTCTCGAAAAACCGCCGGTAACGGGATACCCCTGAAAAAATGCTGCACCAAAATTTGCCATTCCTAAACCAATAAGTTCTTGGTTGGGAAGGAGTTTGTAATCTTTGTGTTTGTTTTGAATGGCCTTAGCAACGGCAAAACTCTCGGCAAAACCCACCAAGCTGATGGTAATGGCGATGGGTAGTAATTGACTCCAAGCGCTGCCCTCAAAAGAGGGGAAAGACAAGCCGGGTAGCCCGGATGGCACGCTGCCCAATACTTTTACACCGCTTTCGGTGAGATTGAACCCTGAAACCAGTGCGATACCCACCACAACAGCGGCCAAAGGTGCTGGGAACTTGGGGTGGATTTTTTTGCCGTACTTGATAATGATGATGGAGACAATGCCGAGCCCGAGTGTGAGTAGGTGGGTGTCGCCAATATTTTGGGCGAGTGCAATAAATATTTCGTGTGCGTGCTCGGTACTGGGCAATTGAATTTTGAAGAGGTGTTTTACTTGACTCAACCCGATGATAATGGCTGCCGCTGAGGTAAAACCGCTGATAACAGGGTGGGACAAAAAGTTAACCACAAAGCCAAGTTTGAGGATCCCCATACCAAATTGAATAACGCCTACAATAAATGCGAGGGTAATGGCGTACAGCAAATATTGTTCTGTTGAGGTAGGATGGAGTGCCCCAATACCTGCAGCTGCCAGCAAGGAGACCATAGCCACCGGACCGACAGCCAATTGGCGCGATGTGCCAAAAATAGCGTATAAAATGAGTGGAATAGTAACGGCATACAAGCCGTGAATAGGAGGTAAGCCAGCCAACATGGCATAGGCCATGCCTTGAGGAATCAGCATTACCCCAACGGTTAACCCTGCAGATAAATCGCCGCTGAGGTTGGCTTTTTTATAATTGGGCAGCCAATCGGCAATGGGGAAAAAGGTTTTGAATTGCTGTAGCGCTTTCATATGGCGAGTTGCTATTTCTATTTTTGGTGAGACGAAAACGGTTGTGAAGGCCGCTTTTTTTTACGTGTGCAAAAGTCGAAAGATTCCCTGTAGTAAGGGGTGACGAAAGTCACGAGTGGGTGGAGGGCTAGATTAGTCAAAAAGCATCACCCAAAGCCACATTGTTTTTACCGGTTTGCTGTCCACCTTCTTTTTAAAAAAATGTGCTTGTGTTTTTTAGATCGTTTACAAGGGCAATTTAGATTGGACGCATTACAGGAGGCAATATAGCATGAAATTCCGAATACCTAGGGTCCTCCAAGAGTTGTTTTCGCACGGCTATTAACGCCTTGCTTATGCTTCTCGGAATGTTATACCTCGCACCATAATACCTGCGTTTTTCTGTTTCTGAAAGAGATTGTATGTTACCTCCAAATAGTTCCGGTGTGTTTACCAAGGCTATCATTTCTTGAATTATCGCTATAAGCTCAGAAGTTTCATTGTCATCCACATTAAAATAAGTGAGTTGTTGCAAGACCTCCTCGGGATTGGCATACGGCCAGTTGTCCATAGTGCTGTAAAAATATATAACTTCTCCAGCTACTTTGTAGTTTCGAATCATGATTTTCTGGAGCAGCAAGGTATCCAATGCAACAGCTTGCTTTTTAGAAAAGGCTCTCTTTACGGCTTGGATTTGTTTGGCAGCACCCACCGTGTGTTGTTGTTTCAACTTGGTAATGGTTTCGTCGTCAAATGTAATGTCATATAACGTTTGGGCCCGAATTCGCTCTGAGTCGATGAAGCTGTTGGCATCTTCAAATATGGAATTGTAGAGCGCATTTAGTTTTTCGGGGTTTACCGTTGTCGTCAGTTGCAGCAGCAGTGCAACGGTGAAACAAAGGGGAATAGCGCGCAGCATCCAACCTTTTGCGCCGTAAACAAGTCTCACGGTGAACCAACTTTGCATATACACTACAGCAGGTATCAATACAAATAATAGCCAATGTGTCTCTAATAGGTTGAAGTGGTTGTCGTAGCCGGGGGTGGCAAACAAAACAAATGGCAATATCGATCCCAATCGGGCTACGGCTAACAGGGTAAACCAAAACACCAATTGTGTTTGATTATTTGCAAGGTGTTTGAAAAAGCGATCTCTTTTCCGGTGGTGTTTTTTGTTTTGCATCCATATTCCTATCGTTACAGATAGCCCCAATACTGCGGAGAGAAGACAAAAGAAAAAATTGGTGAGCACCAATTCTGCTTTTGGTAACACGATTAAATCCGACAACCTGCTTGTGAGCATTCGAAGCAACTCTCTAGAATAATTGAAAAATAAAGCTATGGCCACAGCAGCAACAACACCTGCGGCCACACCTAGCCAAAAGCGTTCTTTGCCAATTGTACTAATTGCTATTTTTTCCTTTCTATAGCTGTGGTCCATATTTTATAGACTTACATTTTTTGACGTTGCAAGGTGACAGATGCATCTCATGACGCTCTACTTTGTTTTTTTTTTAGCTACTTAGGTGGTGTCCTTTTCGGCTACGGTAAATGTCAACACATTCGAGGGAACAGAATAATAAAACAATTGCAGGTCATACGTCCCTACAGGTAATTTGTTGTCTAGCGCTTGCAAAACAACAATGTCGGTCAGCTTGTGGTATCCGCTTAATTGGTCGGCCGGATCCAAAGTCAAATAGTGGCCTTCTAATTCTTCATCTGTATAAAAATGAGAACCTAAGAGGGCTTTGTTTTCAAGCTTCACTACCGACAACTGGGTGGCTTTATCTGTAACCCTGCCCGTTGTGGCCCAGGGTCCTCCCGAAGGAATTTTTGGTTGGTTGTATAATAGTTTCTGACGGATATTACTATTGTTTAAGATTTGCATGCGCACAACAACTTCATCACCAAAGAATATTTGAGTATTGGCGATAGCTATTTTAACATCAACTTTTGGAATCTGTGTAGCATTTGTTACCGCTTCTTGCCTATCATAAACTCTCATTTTATTTTTTTCATGAGGTGCTCTACAGTTCGAAAAGGTTATTCCCAAAAAAACAAACAACAGTATATATTTCACAAGAATTTGTTTTTTTAATTGAGGAAGGCTGAATTGAGGGGGCATAGCATATCGCTTTAATAACGTGAATACAAGGTGGTTTTCAGTGTTTTTTCCATAACAATACTGATGACTTTTTATTTACCGATGCGGTTCTTTGTTGTTGTCCATTTGGTATTGTTCAATTGCGCGCTCAAGGTTTCGTATGAGCCGTAATGCCTCTCTTTTCTCCAAGTATTTCCCAAACCTTCGTTGGCCATTTTTGTGATGAAGAATAATATTCCCTTGAGCAAATAGCCCAAGAGCTAGTGGTACTTCTTCACGGAATTCCATTCTTCTAAAGTCTTCTATGGGCAGTGTTATTTCGTTTTTAAAAAGGGTGTGGATATTTTTTATAAGAATGCGTTTGGAGCAAATGGAAAAGCGAACCTTGCCGACAAACTCCCAAAAAATGTAATTCCCCATAACTATTCCCACCCCAACCATTAGGAGCCAAAGGAATCCTAAATTGCTTATTTCGTGAGGCGTTCCAATCATTCCAGCACATAGTGTCCCAATGGCAATCCACAGTAACAAGGTCCATAGAGCAACAAATAGTGTTGTAGCTCCAATCTCGGGTGTTTTGACGTCAATTACAGTTGGTTCCATGCAGCAATAGTAAGCTTTTCTGATCGTTAAAGCTCTTGAAATAAGTTGTTTGGTTTTGATAATTTTAGAATGGGTGCGTGTTTGTATGTTCGGTAACGCATCACCCCTCAATAAAAAAAGTGCCCACAAATGTATGTTTTTGTGGGCGGATTAACTTCGTTAGGGCTGTGGTGTTGCTTTCTTTTCGGGCACCACTAATTTTTTCTCTTCTTCCGGTAAAACTTCATCCGAAACAGCTTGCGCTTTTGGGGGTGGTGGCGGGGTGTTTTTAGTTTCAACTACCTCATTGTTCAAATATATCGTGGCGGGTACTGCCCTAAATCGATCGGCCTCGTCTTCTAAAGCGGCTTGGTATTCTTCTTCTGTTTTGATTCGAAAGGTTCGCCCATCCACAATAGCTACTTTTTTTATGTAGGTAAAGGCTATAAAAGGATAAATCTTGCGTTCATAAGTAAAGCGGGGCTCTAGTAACCCGTCTGCGTCGGTGTCAATCGCCTTGCGCATTGCGTCGTTGTAAGCGCGTTCATTTAGGTTTTCATCGCTAATACCGCCTATCGGGATAAACAATACCCAAAAGCGCTTTGATGTCGCTTCACCCCGGGCTCGGTTCATTACAACGTACTCGTTGCGGTGAAAGGGTTGCAGTCGAATCTCTTTGCTTTGGATCGTACCCTCGGTTAGCGTGCAGCTTGGCGTCATCAAAACAAGGCTTGCACCTGCCAAAAACGGAAGTAGTAGTTTTTTCATCTCTTTACTTTTAAGCTTGAGCCTGCTCCGAAAACTCCTGTTCTTTCAATCGCTGTCTTTTTGGGGGATTTTTGAATTTTGACCAACAACGAGTCGTATCCAGTCCAAAAATTTCCACTGTGTCGATTTTGATTGATACCATCCTTTTCGGAGGGGACTCAATTTTGTGGTTTTAATGCCACAAATATAAACGTTACATCGCTTTACGGCCTACGTCCCCTTTTTTTATTTATTGGGTACTACAAATGTTGCTTGTGTGGACCTCTGTTTATCACAATAGTTGATCTGCTTTTAGGTGAACTACTATTTGCTTAACGGCATGTGATCTTGAAAAAATCTCACGGCTAATATCCTGTGGCAGTGCCATTTCTGTAGTAATGCGCAATTGCCCGTCTTGTCTAACGACTTCGATTTCGGTTTTTTCAGCGAGATTAAACACAATGGGCACACCACAATACGTAAATCCAAGTTGACCGGGAGTAAGAGCCAATGGCTCTTTTTGTGCTGTACCAGCTACGGGTTTAAAATCCA
>JAIULY010000148.1 GCA_022565875.1 Schleiferiaceae bacterium
CATCAATTCCTGATGTATTTTTGCAGTGTAGAATTAGTCTAAATAAGAATAATGAAAATACACAACCTACTTAGCGCGCTGCTTGTACTGACAGCCTGCTCTAATAATGTCATCCAAGAAGAAACCCCAAAAATTCTTTCTATTGGAGGGACGACCACCGAAACGTTGGCAGCCCTTGGGTTAATGGACCAAATTGTGGCGGTAGACATTACTTCGACTTACCCAGAATCCATTGCCGAAAAACAAAATGTGGGGCATGTCAGCCAAATTAAGGTGGAAACCATTTTAGCCATTCCTGGCTTAACCCATGTCGTAGTTCAGGAGGGATTGTTACCCGAAGCCATAAAATCCAAACTCGATGGCATAGAAATACTCAGCGTTCCTCTAGAGTTTACTACTCAAGGTGCCAAACATTTCATTTCTCAACTGGGCAAAGCCTTCGAAAAAACCGCTACTGCAGACGAAATTAACCAAAAAATATCCAGCGATTTGGCGCTTTTACCAAAAGTCACCGCGGATTGCAACCTACTTTTTTTATATGGTCGTGGCGCTGGTGCTATTTCGGCGGCGGGCAAACAAACCATCCAAAATGCGTACATTGAAATCATTGGTGCCACCAACGCTTGCGCTGCCTTTGACGGTTTTAAACTCTTGTCTCCTGAAGTTTTAGCGGCTTCTAGTCCCTCTCACATCCTCTTATTTGATCACACCTACGAACTTCTCGGTGGAGCTGAAGGAATCGCGGCTATCCCAGGCATTAGGGCAACAGCAGCTGGAATAAACACCAACTACATTGTTTTGGAATCTTCCTTACTCGGCAATTTTGGTCCAAGGTTGGGTGAAGCCGCCCTCGCCATCTCACAATCGGTGCAAGAATCTACACTAAAACTTTGAGCTGTGACAGCCTCCAAAAAAACAACAATCAGTCTCTTCCTTTTGGTTTTGGTGCTCTTTATCAGCAGCCTTAAATACGGCGCTGTAAAATTGTCACTCTCCACGTTGTTTGTCGGTGAAGCCTCTGCACTTCAAGAATATGTGTTTTGGCAACTTCGACTGCCGCGCAGTCTAGCAGGCATTGGTGTAGGTTGCCTGCTAGCTGTTTGCGGTGCCGCATTGCAGGGGCTCTTTCGCAATCCCTTGGTGGAGCCGGGGTTGATTGGTGTCACTACTGGCGCTTCAGCTGCTGCTGTTTTGGTCATTAGTTTTGGTAGCTGGCTATCGCTGAGTGCCATCTTGGGAGGGCTTTTGTTGCCTCTGGCCGCCTTTATGGGTGCGTTACTCGTTAGTTTTTTCATTTACAAACTCAGTCAAAGCGCCGGCAAATCTCAGATCGCTTTGCTCATTCTAGCGGGTGTTGCGGTTAATGCCATATTTGGTGCGCTCACTGGTTTTGTTCTCAATTATTCCAGTGATGCTGCATTGCGGAGCTTTACCTTTTGGGCAATGGGGGATTTGAGCGGAGCCAATTGGCTGCAAGTGGCTATCATCCTCCCTTTAGCCATCGCCATACTTACCTACCTCTCTCGAAATGCTGCCGATCTCGATGCTTTGTCGTTGGGCGAACAAGCGGCTTTTCACCTAGGCGTTGATGTACAACGTATCAGCATCCATATCATTCTGCTCACCGCTTTGGGTATTGGTGCGGCAGTGGCGTTTTTTGGTGCCATTGGCTTTGTTGGATTGGTTGTACCGCATATGGTACGCAAAATATACGGTGCGCGAAATGCAGTGATTATTCCAATCTCCGCGCTTCTTGGAGCTGGGCTACTCATGGCTGCTGACCTCGTCGCTCGGCTGATTATTCTACCCGCAGAATTACCTATTGGTATTGTTACCTCCCTTATTGGCGGGCCTTTTTTCTTGTGGCTACTCATTCAAAATAAAAAGAAATTGGCATGATTACACTAGAAGCCGTATCGCTAAACATTGGCCAAAAAATGTTACTCAATAATGTTAATGCGAGTATACCCCGCGCTTCCTTTACTGCCATTCTCGGCAATAATGGAGCAGGAAAAAGCACGCTCCTGAACATCCTCACTGGCGAAAACCAGCGGTATACTGGTCTGTATTATTTTGATGGAGAACATGCAAAAACACTCAGCGTAAACCATTGGGCTGCTCGCCGTGCTGTATTGCCTCAAATGCACTTGCAAAGTGCAGAATACACGGGTGAGGAGGTAATCCGCATGGGCGCCCTGCCCTTTGTTGCAACTCCATATACGCTTTCAAAACACCTCGAAGAAATCAGTACCGCACTTGGCATTCATGAAATTATGAAGCAAAGTATCTTGCATGTATCAGGGGGCGAGTTGCAAAAAATACATCTGGCTCGCGTTCTCCTTCAGGCCTTTTTAAGTCCGGTGCAACCTCCCTATATTTTTTTGGATGAACCAGCCAACCATCTCGATCTAAAAGCGCAACAAGAAATTTTTAACTATCTCAAAAAACTGACTCACAAAGGCTTTGGAATTGTTGCAGTTATCCACGACATCAACCTTGCAGCGCGTTTTGCGGACCACTTTATTCTGCTCAAAAACGGTGGGGTTGTCAAACAAGGTTCGTCACAGCATTGCCTTTGTGAAGTAAGTCTATCTCAAACTTTTGACTGTCCGATGCAAAGGGTAAACAGCGAAGGTTTACAGTGTCCTTTATTCATTCCTCAAACCGCATTAGAAACATCAATATAGCAATAGTATGCAAACAGCAACACACTCAATTACTTCGCAGTACGAAGCCTTAAAGCAAACACATCCCCACCTGAGATTCCGGGATGCCGCCCACCACATGGGTATTTCAGAAGCTGAACTCTTACTTGAACTCAAGCTCGCTAAGCCACTCACCATTACACCCAAAAAACTCCTAGAAGCATTACCAAGCTTTGGGCGCATCATGTCGCTAACGCGCAACGAAGGGTGTGTGCTTGAACATTCTGGCACTGTGGACGAAGTTTCAGTAATGAATGCCCATGTGGCAACTGTACTTGGTTTTATAGAAACGCGTGCCTTTTTGGGTGCTTGGAAACACATCCTCCTCGTTGAAATGCCTAAAGGCAATGATCTGTTGAAAGGCCTACAAGTATTCGACAAATACGGTGATGCCGTTACTAAATTCTTTTTGAAATCTGAAGCAGAACCCGAGGCCTACATCACTTGGAAGTTTGAAGCCATTTGCAGTGAACAGCCACTGTTTGAAAAGCGACCCCACATTGCTGAAACAGTATCGCTGCGCAGCGATTTCCCACTTGCTGATTTTTTAAAAGCATGGAGTACTATGGCAGACCCGCACGACTTTTTTGGCATGTTGAAAAAGTTTGACCTGACCCGAGCACAAGCAATGTCTGCAACGCTCGGCGTGTACACCTACCCTTTTCATCATCACAAATTACCTGAATTGCTCAGTCATCTCGCTCAATTACAAATATCTGTAATGATTTTCGCTGGTAACTCTGGCAATGTGCAAATACACCAAAGTGAAATTTCTAAAATTGTCCCTATGCACCGCGACAATGGGGTGTATTGGCTCAACATTTTAGACCCTAATTTCAACATGCATTTGCGAATGGACCTTATCGAAAAGGCCTACCTCGTAAACAAACCTTCTGAGAGCGGCCCTGTGCTTTCCATTGAATGCTACGATGCACAAGGCGAGTTGATTGTTCAGTTTTTCGGGATTCGCAAACCGGGAATTAGCCAAGACGCCGCTTGGGTAAAGGCCGTTCAAATGAGCATACAAAACTAAAAGCCATGTACTTCTCCATGTTTATTCGCAAAACTTTAGCTGTTCTTGGTTTCATGGCTTACACCGCCACTTGGTCGCAGTCTGCCGTTTCTATAGTTGTAAACGACAATAATGGACGCCCCATTGCAGGTGCTCAAGTCGTTGCGCACCCTGAAAACAACATGATTTTCGCCAATGAACAAGGAGAAGTGTTTTTCAACACTTTACCCGACTCTATCACTGTTTTTGTAGCTGGTTTTCAAGTCCGAAAGACCAAACCGCCCTATCCCCGACAATTTGCTCTAAACCCTTTGCGCGATTCTATTCAGGAGGTAGTCATCACTGCCACACGTACCGAACTTAGTGTTGTAGATGTGCCCGTACCAATGCGAGTAGTGGGTAGCGATGAAATTGAACAAATGGGCGCTTTGCGTTTGCAAGATGTGCTCTCAGAGCAAACAGGATTGCAACTTATCAGCAATCACGGAACTGGTTTACAAATGCAAGGCTTGTCCAGTGATTACATTCTAATATTAATAGACGATGAACCCGTTATCGGTCGCACAGCAGGCACCCTAAACTTAAACCGCTTGGCCGTGGGCAATATTGAACGAATAGAAATTCTCAAAGGTCCGGGCTCTAGCCTTTATGGTAGCGAAGCCATGGCGGGTGTCATCAACATTATCACCAAACAACCCAAAGAAGACCACGCGTTGAACTTCACAACGAGCTACCGTAAATTCAATACGGCTGATCTTGGCATCAACTATGGCATGAAAGGAAAAAAATGGCGAGCAAATGTCCTTGCCAACCGCTTTCACACAGACGGTGTTGGTTTTGACACCCCAGAAGGGCGTGTACAACTGCCACAAAACACATCCTACACATTCCAGCCAAAACTGCACTACACGTTCAATAAAAATTGGGACGCCTCAATCAACCTCCGCGGATTTACAGAAAACCAAGAGCAACAGTTTTCATTAGAATTAGGAGGCACTGATGCCCCAATACCCACAACTAGTTTTGGACGACTAAACGAATTCAATACAAATATTCGAATCAACTATCGCAAAAAGGGTAGTCATCTGCAGATTCGACCCTACCATGCCTACTACAATTTTCAAGAAACGCTACTGCTCCACCCCTCAGAAGCTATTTTCGAGGAAAGTAGTTTTACACAACATTTCTCAAGGATGGAGGCGCAGTTCGACCAGCAAATTACCAGCAGGCAACTCGCCACAATTGGGGGCGGCATAAACCCTCAATCAGTTGAAGCAACTCGCTTTAGTGAAACTGGCCAGTTCTTCGCCTCCTACTTGTTTTTCCAACATCAATGGGAAATCTCAGATCGGTTGCGCCTGCAAAGCGGTGCGCGATATGATTGGCACAACGCGTATGAAAATCGCTTGAGTCCAAAAATTGCAGCGCAATTTGTAGTAAAAGAGGATGGGCTGCGCCTGAATGCCTCCATCGGCAGCGGCTACAAGGCTCCTGATTTCAGACAATTACTACTAGACTTCAACAACAGTGTTGCTGGGTACGCCGTCCTAGGCAGCAATCATGTAGCGGAACGATTGGCTCAGCTGCAAGCACAAGGTCGCATTCAGGCAATCTTATGGGATACACGAGAAATCGGCAAATTGCGGCCCGAAACCAGCTGGACCATTCAAATGGGTTTCCATCAACCCATTGGCAAAAAATGGTGTGTGCAAGGCCATGTTTTTCACCACCTCATAAATGACCTCATCGAAACGACCCCCGTAGCACGACAAACCAACGGACAAACCATTTTTAGTTACCGAAACGTCAATCAAGTCCGTTCACAGGGTTTTGAATTGCAAATAGATGGACGAGTGGCAAAAGCTTGGACACTCTCCGCCGGCTACCAGTTTCTCGACATGAAAGACATGACAGTGGTGGCGGATATAGAGGCCGGCAGCGTCTTCCGACGGTTGCCAGGGGGCAGCGTAACGCGCGTATCTCAAAAGGATTATTTGGGGTTATTCAACCGAAGTCGTCACAGTGGAAACGCCAAAGTTTTTTACACGCGCAACAACTGGCAATTTAGTGTCCGTGCCATCTATCGCGGAGCCTTTCCCTTTGGCGATACCAATGGCAACCAAATTGCAGATACTTCTGAAGAACTCGCCAGTGGCAATTTGCTTCTCAATGTAATGATATCTAAAACCTTAAAAAAGCAGTTCCAAATCGAAACGGGAGTAAACAACCTCCTCAATCAAACCAATCTATTCGAGCCAAGTGTGTTTGGTATGCAATGGTTTGTCGGTTTTCGATGGAATGTTGCGTGGAGTAATAAATCTAATTCTTAATTTAATTTTCAAAAACAATGCGTAAAGCACTTTTATCAATGACTACAGCGGTTGCTGTATTGAGTTTTACATCTTGCTCAAAAGATGACAACACCGACACCAACAAGGCCACATGGAGCGGTGAAACGGTAGCCGTAACCGACCTAGACGGCACCGAAGGCCCCGTGTTTTTCAGTTTGCGCGAAAACAAAATAATTGATCCCGCAGATTCAGCTACAGCACGCTGGGATGTGTATTTTAACGGCACTACTATTTTACTCAACGGTGGTTCTAGCGGCATCGGCGAGGGTGAAGGGCAAGTTGTTGCGGGATTGTTCGATGAAGCCGTAGCAGTCCCCAACACAGGATGGGTAAAGGATCAACCCGGCAACCCGGCTCTTAGTCCAACCAATGGCAACGCTTGGTACATTTACAACGATGGCAATGCCAATCCACCTCATGCCATCCTCATGGCTCCGGGTCGTGTTGTTTGGGTAAAAACAGCTGATGGCCAAACTGCAAAAATTGAATTATTGTCCTATTACAAAGGCAACCCCGACACCAGTACCGAGGCCTTCGCCAGCTTAATGACACGCCCGCCATCGCGCTTTTACAACTTCCGATTCAGCATCGAAAAATAATACTTAAGACTTTTTTTGATGATTTTTTCTCCCACAGTATACATTTGCTGTGGGAGTTTTTTTTGAGGGCATTACGCAGCGTGTACCTCGGGATGCAGCCGCCCGCCATCCGCTATAGTCCTCGCGGCAGCGCCAGCCCTACAATGCGCCGCAAGGGCTTCCGGTGGTCGCCCCCGCAGCGCAGTAGGGCTATGCCGCCGCCACTCCGGGCTGCCGCTCCTGTCGGGTGCAGGGAGGGGCCTTGGAGGTTTATTGAAAACACAACTAAATTTCTTCTTGTGCAAGCAACTGCGCTCAAAGCAACCATGCAATGGGTCACCAACATTCAGCTTGACTTCTCTCCTTCCCTTGCCCAGGAAAACTAGCGAATTCATGTTACCTTGTAAATGGCAAACACATTTTTACAATCCCAATGCATCATTAGCCAGCTCAACCAAACCAAAGCGGCATGCCTAAATTGATGGATAAAAATACCCGAGCAATTGATTTTTTGAGAACA
>JAIULY010000149.1 GCA_022565875.1 Schleiferiaceae bacterium
CATCGTGAAGATTGCCGCGAAACAAAAATCGGGTGGCGTCTTTTTCGGTGGTAACGATTCCTGCTAATTGTTTTTGCTTGACGCGTTCACGCATTTTTTTTATATCCATTTTTGTGAAAAGGTGGTGATCTGGAAATTTCAGATGATCAAATGTTAAACCGCTTTGCCCAAGGTATTTTACAAAAGGAGTGGGATTGGCAATGCCAGTTACGAGAAGGAATTTTTCAGATAGGTCAAAGGTTTTTTTAGGGTGTAGCCAACGCACTTCTCCATGTTGCATTTTGGAGAAGAACACTTTTGCAGGAGTATATTGTGCAATGGCTGCACGATAGTCGCTTTTTGTGCTTTCTGAAAGGTCGTCAGGACATTTTGTTACCACAACAATGTCTGCACGGTCGGCTTCTCCGCGACCTTCACGCAGGTTGCCTCCAGGCAAAATGCCATCTTGGAAAAAGGGCGCATCAAAGGTGGTGAGCACGATGTGAAGTCCCGCCTTAATTTTGCGATGTTGAAAGGCATCATCCAATAAAATAACCGAAGCACTTTTAGGAAACCGCAACAATTGGTCAACGCCCTTTACGCGGTTTTCACAAACGGCAACTTCCACATCCGGATGATGGATTTTTATTTGAGCGGATTCGTCACCCACAGCAAAGGGATCTGGTGGTTTCGAGGCGAGCAAAAATCCCTTGGTGCGACGACCAAAGCCTCGGCTCAATACAGCCAAAAAATGATGGGGCTTTAATAGGGAAATGAGATACTCAACATGCGGGGTTTTCCCCGTTCCACCAGCGCTCAGGTTGCCAACGGAAATGATAGGTAAATCAAAGGAGGTGCTCTTAAGTACCTTTATGTCATACAGAAAATTGCGCAACCGCGTCACCAAATAGTAAAGCGGACTTAGGGGCAATAAATAAGGGCGTGTCCATTTTGTCATGGGTGCAAAAATAACGCGGTTAGGTCAATCAGGATGTTCTTTGTGTTCAAATGATTTTTTCGTTGAAAATTAATGAGTTACAAAAGGCAAACCTGTTTTAATGGGCTGATGCACTGCTAAACTAAACGCGAGAAACGCTATTTCAAAAAAAAATCCCAGCCGGACAAGCGGTTGGGATCTTTGTCTTTTTTTAGCAAAAAGAATTTAGAACAATTCTTTTAGTTTTGCTTCTAAAGCTTCACCACGAAGATTTTTCTGGATAATTTTACCCTCTCTATCCACCAAAATGGTGAAGGGGATACTGGTAAAGCCATAAAGTTGAAGCAACGGCGTATTCCAACCAGAAAGGTCACTCACGTGAGTGTTCCACTTCAAGTTGTCGGCTTCGATGGCCTTGAGCCACTCTCCTCTTGGGTCTTGTTGACGCTCGACGCCGTCCAAAGACACGCTGAATATTTCAAAACCTTTTGCATTATACGTATCATAAAGGCGCACCAAATTTGGGTTTTCAGCTCTACATGGCTGGCACCAGCTCGCCCAAAAGTCAACTAAAACGACTTTTCCTTTTAGTTCGCTTAATTTCATTTCTTTTCCATCAGGGTTTTGCAACGTAATGTCTGGAGCATCAGCACCGGGAACAATCCGACTGCTTGCTGCATTGATTTCTTGCTCAGCCAAAATCTGCTGCTTGTAGCTTTTTAGATTTCTAGAAAAAGCAAGCACATTGGGCTCTTCTGGAAAAGTGGCAACTAATGAACGCTCTACTTTGTCGAAATAAGCCAAATCCTCTTTGATATCTAAAATCCCCATGTTGCCAATGCGTTGGTTAAACACGAAAAGGTTGGTTAAGCTGGTGCTATCGGCATCGATAAAGGCAATTAATTTATCGTGATACGTTTTTATGATTTCCATAAACTGTTGGTCGGCGCTAGCGCGAATGGCTAGGCGCTCTTCTTCGTCTAATTCTTGTGCGTCTTGCAACACTTGATCGAGTGAATCTAAAACAGTGAAACTCTCAGCAAGGTAATCTTGTAAAAGTTGCAACCGCTCTGCCTCGGGCGAACCTGAAGTTTTGTAAATACCGTATCCTTTTGGATCGTCAATGGTAAAAGTGATTTTCTCTTTTCCAGTTTTGAGTACTACGGGTACACGGTAGCCATTGTCAAAGCTAAACAACAATACAGCCGGGCCATCAGATGTGCCAGCAAACACAAAAGAACCGTCCTCGTCGAGGTCTAATGTGTCAATTTCTTCGGTGTCTTCACCGAGTAACTTAACGATAACTACTTCTTCTCCATCGGTGTTGATACCTTTGATTTCAAAACCATCGGATTCGCCACAGCCAACAATAACTAAGGAAAGGGCTAGGAAATAAAAACTTTTCAATAACATTTTCATTTGTTTACTTTTAAATTTTAAGGGTCTTGTGAAAATGCTCCAGGGACGCAGCTATTGTGTTATGCTATAAATCGTCTTGGAACATTTCTGAAATTGAATTGTGAATTACTGATTTAAAACTTGTTGAACGAGTTTGCTGGCTACTTTGGGGTCAGCTTTGCCTTTGGAGCGTTTCATGACTTCGCCCATAAAGAGCCCCATCAATCCCTTTTTCCCAGATTGGTACTCAGCTACTTTTTCTGGAAAGGCAGCCAATGCTTCTTGAACGATTTGCAACAAGGCACTTTCGTCACTTTCTTGTAGCAAATTTTCTGATTCGGCAATGTTTAATGGCGATGCAGTAGGGTTTTCCAGCAATAGCGGTAAAACTGATTGCGTAGCCGCAGAGTAACTAACCTTCCCAGACTCAACAATGCCAATCAATTCGGCTAGTTTTTCTGGGGTTAGGGGATAGGCATCAATCTCTACAGCGCGCTCATTTAAATAAGAGCGAACAGGTCCGTTAACCCAATTCGCTGCTGTTTTGTAGTTGCTAATGAATCCCGTTAGCGCCTCAAAATACAAAGCAAAAGACTTGTTTTCGGTAATGACAGCTGCATCGTAGTCGGATAGGCCTAGTACTTGCGTGTACTTTTCCATCAGCTCGCTGGGCAAAGGTGGCATGGTTGCCTTGATGCTTTCTACGTAGGCTGGTGTGACTTGCAATGGTGGTAAATCGGGCTCAGGGAAATAGCGGTAATCGTGTGCGTCTTCTTTGGTACGCATCAAATAGGTCTCGCCTTTGCCGGCATCAAAAGTTCGTGTTTCTTGAAATACTTGGCCGCCGTTTTCAAGGGTTTGGATTTGTCTATTGATTTCAAAATCTATGGCTTTCTGTACATTACGAAAGCTATTCATGTTTTTGATTTCGACTTTAGTACCAAATTTTTCTCGTCCAACAGGCCGCACGGAGATGTTGACGTCACAGCGCAAACTGCCCTCTTCCATGTTGCCGTCGCTAATGTCCAGGTAGCGCACCAGTTTGCGGACTTCGGAGAGGTAATTGTAGGCCTCAATGCCAGTTCGAAAGTCGGGCTCGGATACCATTTCCAACAGGGGTACACCCGCGCGGTTTAAATCGATTAATGTGTGAAAGGGGTCGACATCGTGAATGGACTTTCCGGAATCTTCTTCCATGTGGATCCGTGTGATGCCAATTTTTTTCTTATTGCCTTCAGCATCAGCAATCTCAATAAAGCCTCCCGTGCAAATAGGGGTGGTATCTTGGGTGATCTGATACCCCTTGGGCAAATCTGCATAGAAATAGTTTTTTCGGGCAAATTCGTTGTGCTCTCTGATGCTTGCGCCTACAGCAAGTCCTAATTTCACAGCGTTGATAACGGCCTGCTTATTCATTCTAGGAAGAGTGCCGGGGTGCCCAAGAGATATTGGACTCACTTGCGTATTCGGATCTGCGCCATATAGGGTAGCGTCAGATGAGTAGGCCTTTGATTTGGTATTTAATTGACAGTGAACTTCTAAACCGATCACCGCTTCGTATGTAGTCTGCGTCACGCGTATTGGGGTATATACTTTATAATGCGGTGCAAAGATGCAAAATATATGGCAAAGTAGTCGGTAAAATCCAGGTAGAATTAACAAGTCTTAACAGCTAGAAACTCCAGCTACCTTTTTGGCACTTATTTAATACAATACATGTTTTTTGGAGGCATTGCGCCAGCCGGCCTGATGGCGGTGCGAAACAAAAAAAATCTTTAAGTCGGCTTGATGCGCATGGTCCACAAAAAATAGCCGAATGTCTGCTTGGTGCGCGTGATTTACAAAGTGCCAAAGTCCGGCGTTTCCTGATGCTTGATGGGCATGGTCAACTTTGAAAACTTTTAAGTCAGCTTGGTGCTCGTGCTCAACCACCACAATTTTTACCGTTGCTTGATGGCTGTGTGCGGTGCTAAACACTTTTTGAGCAAGCGCTACTTTTGTCGGTATCCATAATGCCAGTACAGCAATCCATTTGAGCAGTGTAAGGTGCATGTGTTTTAATTACAATTAATTGGGTTCGACAATGAATTTTAAGGTGGTTGAAAAATCACCACTTGCTTGAAATAAGTGCACAAAATAAACTCCTGGTGATAAATTGTAGCGTAAGCTGTGCTTTCCACTAGCCAAGAAAACCAAATGGTCTATAACAGCACCGTGGCTATTCAGTAGGCGCCCTTGCACGGCTCCTTTAACTTCTGGTTTGATATAAATAGAAAAGCGCCCGTTATTGGGGTTGGGGAAAAGCGCCGCGCGAAGGTTGGATTCAGATTCTGTTATTTGTAGGTTACTGATAAAGATGTCTTCATAACCCAAAAGTGTACAGGCATCCTTGCTAGCCACCTCAAGACCAATGCTACCCGTGGATTTCTGGTGATCCCACAAAACATGTACTTCCTGTAAATGATTTGCTCCTAGCAGGGTGCCATTTTCAACCCACCAGCGGTATGCTCCATTGGGTAAAGTGGAGGTGGTTGTGTACCTAATAGTATCACCTCTATCTACCCACAAGGGCCCTAAAATGTTTGGGTCTGTAAAAATTTCGGTTCGGCGTTGCGCACGGTTGGGAAGACTATCTGCTACAATAAAAATATCGTCGATTCGGATTTCGTCTCTTGCGCCTGAGGCTTCTGAAATTCGGGTTCCTGTGTAATAATAGCGCCAAAGTAATTGTACACACGGCTGCCCGAGCATGTTATTGGGCAACGCAACAGGGCCTATAATTTTTTCTTGACCAGCTTGTGCGTCCCGTACGTAACGCATGATGTTGCCCATTTCATCGAGAACAGGTTGAAAAGCACCTGATGTGCCTATGCGATATTCTAGTTGCACCCCATAAGTCCTTGAGGCAGGAACGACAGTTTCGGCGGTCCATTGCACATAAGCTTGTTCCACGTTTTCTGTGTTTAGGGTTACGAGCAAGCCTCCGAGTCGGGTAGGAGCATAGCCGGGGTTGCTTTCCAAATTACCTGTATTGACAAAGCTGATTCCTCGCTCGCCAAGCCCATTAATTCTCGTGCGACTATCTAAGTCATAGCGCCCGGCCACATTGCCCAAAATAGTAGCAGTGGGCGTGGGGTCCTCTTCATTAAAAAACACAAATCGAGAAGCCGGGGGAGCCGAACCCGGGAAACTGTTCGCACTCCAGTAGTGAAAACCGTAGGGGCATTCCGCTAATTCCCAAATACTAGTTGTGGTGCATTCGATTAGCGTATCGCGATGGAAATGGGCGGTTGCCAGGGTGTCACTATTCAAAACGAGGTTGATGTCGGGTCTATAAATGGTGTCGTTGCCAACAGTCCAATGTGAAAATACATAGCCAGGGTTGGCAACGGCTTTTAATGGTATGGGTATGGAGTCGTAATAATGGCCTACCCAAGGGAAAGGATTGCCAGAAACACCCCTTGTTTCAGGTCGGACAATTATAGTGTTGCAGTGCATATAGCCAGCATCTGGCTCACTTAATGCAAGCGTAAGCTCTCGTTCTGGACTTAATTGAAATTCTTGGCGCAGGTGCTCCCGTGCAAATTCCGGTCGATTGCGAGCAAAAATCCGCATGATTTCTACCATCCACTCCCAGTTGGGTAAATCGGGATGCGAGTCCCATCTATCGATATTTTCTTGAATTTCGGGCCGGTATATGTCCGCCATGCTATCGATAAGGTGAATGACAAAATCAGGCTGAAAGGTGGTATTGAGCATATCTGCATAGCGATGGGCGAAATAATGGATGAGGGAATCATTAAAAAACAAATAATTCAAAATAATGCCCACGTTTCCAAAAGCTTGCGCATGCGAAAGAGAATTGTGCTCAAAAGAGGTTGCACCGCCATCTAAACCAAAACCAAAATCCGTATCGAAGGCCAACCACCGAAACCGCCCATCATGACCCTCAGGCGCGTTGGGCGTATAGGTTGTCCGTTTTCGCCAGCACTTCACATTGTTGCCTGGCCAATCTGTATTGCGAATGTAGATTTGTGCTATCACATAGTCAATGAAATTGGCGATATCTATTCGTGTATTCAATTCAGTAACATTGGCCGTGTCTGTCAATGGGTTGTTATGCAAAAAGTTAATCATAGCAACAAAAGCTTGTCGATCGCCATCGCTGGGGAGGCCGTTGGACAACAAATCCAACTCTTGCGGTGTTACGCCATATTTTCGCTCGATGTAGTGCCTGTTTTGAAATTCGCGAATGTTGTAAACGCCATTGTATTCACCATTTAGAAATACAATTGTAGGCTCACTCAACTGAATGTCAAACTTCATGTGCTTTACAAGGTCTTGCATAAAGGCATCTCGAAAAAGAGTTGTCGTTTCGTCATTGCCCGAGTTGCGCAAAATAAGACGCCGAAAACTATTCGAGGTACTTTGTTGAAAAAAGGGATATTGAAGCGCGTCGTTGCCATATCCATTTCTAGGGTAAAGCCGAAAGGATTTTTTTCTCCGCGCTCGCGACCATCCACCGTGAACGCGAATCCCTAAGTTTTGTGAAACAACAAGATTTTTCCCCTTGTCAAAATACTCAAAAGTTGCGGGGTATTCCAGCCCTTCTCGTTGCCAATTGGCCGGAACCCAACCCTCGGAAAGGTCTGTGTTTTGTACGCGCCACTCTTCATAATCTGCGCCAGCTGTGATGAAGCCATCGTTGTAATCAAAAAGGTGACGCTTATCAGCTACAATAGAAACAACGGGGAAGGTGTAGCGATTGCCGAAATCTGAACCTATAAAGTAGGTTTGAGTGGTGCTTTGGGAAGGCAAAAATCCCGGTTTGACAGC
>JAIULY010000150.1 GCA_022565875.1 Schleiferiaceae bacterium
ACCAGCCAAAAGAATTTTGAAATAGCACCTGAGCCCGTAAGCATAGAAGTTGTGAAAAACGAACTTCAACAACTTGATCGTTTAAGAGAGCGTGTTGCTTCGCGGTGATCGATTGTTTTTGGTGTGTAAGTTGGGCAATTCCCATAAGTAATAGTTGTTGTTTCTTTTGTTTCGGCAGACTTTGAGTAAACTATTAAGTGATTATATAGTTGTGGCGCTGAAGCTTTTTTTGTACACCTGATTTTTCCTTGATGTATGTCGCCTTCATAGGTGTTTGTCCTTGGTAAGTTAGCATGCGGTTTTTATGGATTAATCTCGAGTCTGCTCCAAAAAGGATGATTTCAATCAAAATCGACGCGGAGGGGATTTTTGGACCGGAGCTAACTAATTGCTAGTGAGGATTCAAAAATCTCCCGACAAGTCAGCCTTTGGCAGAAAGGGACTTTTCAGAGGGGACTCAATCTTTAATGATGATGAAATTTAAGGAGGATTGATTAGGAAAATACATTACATTTGTGGCTCATCGTTTAGAGCAATTCGAGTGTTTGCCAATTGCTACTGCCTAGTTTTCCATATTATTAGAAGCAATGCTATTAAAACAGTGCGTTTACAAATGGATCCTTCAGCTCCTATTGTTAGGTTTTTTGACCTTGCCTATAGGTTTGCAAGCGCTTGATTATTATTGGGTAGGCGGCTCGGGTAATTGGGCGAATATCAATCATTGGGGAGTGGCATCAGGCAGTACTGCTGTGCTTCACAACACTACTCCAACTTCTTCTGACAATGTCTTTATCGATGCCAATTCTTTGACAGGCCCCTCGGACACCATTACGTTAAATGGAGTAACGGCATTTTGTCATAATATTACCGTTATAAATCTTTCCAGTCAATTGTATATCAATATTTCTGGTAATGCCATCTTGCGAGTGTTTGGTGATGTGGATTTGGATTTTTTCCAATTTATGGGCAATGGTCTTGTGTCGTTAGAATCGGCCATCCCTGGTAAAACCATTAGAACATCGGGTGCTGAGTTTGTAACATTAAGGATGAACAGTATATCAGGCGCATGGACCTTGCAGGACACGATAAAAGCAAACCATTTCGACATGCATAATGGCAGTTTTACCTCGGGGCCCAATTATATAGAAGCAACTAATTTTACAAGTCAGAATGGCACCCTTGATTTAACAGGGGCAACAATAGTAGCCAACACCATGACGCTTGCAAATGCCAATCTAATAATTACCAATACTCATTTTACAATAAGCCATGTGGGCATATTTGAGGCGACGAATACTATTACAGGAAGCGGCACACAAGTTCTGTGCACGGGTGTTCGTTTTTTAGATCGAACGAATCAAGCTCACTCCTACAGCTCTATTCTTTTTGATTCACAAAATTGGGGAGATTCCTCTGTTTTTTTTGGTACTACTCAATTGACAGCCCACCATGTAAAGTTCACAAAGAATGGATTGCTAATGGGGAGTTGGCGTGCTGACACTTTAGAGCTTCAAAAGGGCATGACCTATAGAGTTTGGCAGAATGCTATAATTCGGGTATTACACCTATTTGCCAATGGAGATTGTTCCAATTGGATAAACATTGAGTCGACCAGCCGGCAATCCAATGCGGTTTTCAATATGCTTGGTGCCAATGCCAATGCGTATATTCGTTTTCGAAATATTTCTAGAATAGGGTCTGTTTGGAATGTAAGTCCACATCTAAATGCAGGACAGGTAGTAGGCATTAGTGGCAGTCAAGACTTAGGTAAAAAAATGTATTGGATAGGTGGTGCTGGCACTTGGCGTAATCCAGCACATTGGTCGCTAACAGACGGTGGTGTACCCGCCAATTGCATTCCAAATCCACTAGATTCGGTATACTTTACAAATAACAGTGGTGTAGGTAATTTTTCCATCAACTTAGGAGATAGCGTCATTCAATTTCACAGTCTTTACGCTACGCAAAATACTTTTCAGATAAATTTTACGGGGACAGCCTTGCCCATTCAAGCCTATGGTGATTTCATCTTGAACAACCAAACCGTTTGGCAGGTGAACAAACCAATAGCCTTTTATGGCACTGCCGTAAATTATCAAATACAAAGTTCGTCAAATACAATTGTTCAGTTGAGTTTTGTAGGTGGTGGAACTTGGACCTTGTTAGATTCGTTGCATGCCAACGAGATAAGTGTACTAAATGGTCATCTTGAGGCAACCAATGGCTACATCAACACAGGTATGCTGGTTGATTTTAAAAATGAGTGGAGTTTTTTTGGTGGCGTGCATAACGTCATTACGAGCACAGACCAAGGTGAGCTTTCCATTGCTAATGCCACAGTTCACGTTCGAAATGGCATACAACTCGATCAAGTTTCTTTTCAGTTAAATGCGTTTAATAGTTTAGTTCGTTGTGCAGAAGGTATAGCTATGCAAACGGCTAACCCACAAATGCAGTGGCATGTCGTACATTGGTTTTCGGCTGGTGGGACGGCTAATTTTCACAATGCCCAAAAGCGCATTCGGCACTTAATCATAAACAGTGATTTTCGGAGCTCGTCGGACATCATAGCCGATACACTGACCTTGACTGCTGGAAAAACGTATGAACTGAACAACAATATCACTTTTTTCAAAATAGAGAGTAATGGAACGTGTAACGAGCCTATAATCATTAAGCCTTTTTTGGTTGCTCAAACCCATTTTAATGGTAGCAATAATTTTCATCAGCTCTTTTATGTAGTATTACAAAATATTCATTTTGCAAATGGGATACTGCTGGCGCAATATTCTATTGATTTAGGTGGTAATAACGGTATTAGCTTTTTTTCAGGCGCCTCTAGAACGTTGTATTGGGTTGGCGGAACAGGGGTTTGGGAGGATGCCTCTCACTGGGCTGCCACAAGCGGTGGCGTTGGCGGCGAGTGCATTCCTACACCAGCTGATTCTGTCGTGTTTGACAACAATTCTGCAACAGGCAACATGATTCTGCGTATTAATCAAACGGCTTTTGCTCGCGATTTTATGATGTTTAACACAGCTTTTCGCATTCAAATTTTAAATGGATTGACAATCCAACCCTCTTCGCATATTCAAATTTTTGGCAATGTACACTTGAGCGCTGAGTTGTTGTATTCTTACACAAGGGATATGATTCTCATGCCGGACTCTGGGAATTACATTTACAAATCCAATAACTCGGCCATTGGAAAACTTGTTAAAAGAAACGGAGGTACCTATGATTTGGAAGACACCTTGAAGTTAAGCATGTTTTCACAATACGGCGGTACGATTTTGGGGAATAGCAACAGTGTGAATGTGCAAGAGTTTCGTATTTTTTCAGGGTCTTTTCGCAACAACAGCGTCTTCATGAAGTTTTCACGAGTGATTTCACATGGAACTTTTGAGTTTCCATACTGCGAGTTAGAGATTAACTACCGAGCCACAATAACCAATCAAATAGATGCTACAGAATCAGAGATGATTTTTACCGCAAACAATGCGGAGTTGTTTTGCTCCAGCCAAGATACCATTAGTAGAATTTTGTTCACACATCCCACAGGTCAGCCCTCGATAACGCTGCAAAGCAGTCACGTCAACTACTTACACTTTTATGGATGGGGCACAGTTGGTGGCGTATTGCGCGCCGATACAGTGGTTTGTACTAGCGGGAAAAGTTACTTCTTTCAACAGGGGCCCAACCATATCATTTACGAGCTTTTTGATGTGATGGGTGATTATTGTAATCCCATTTTGTTGAGAAGTAGGCAACAGGGGAGGCGAGCTAATATTTACGCACATGATACAGTAAATGGCGACTTTCTCGAAATCCGCGATATAGATTTCCGAGGCCCCGCTCCATTCTATACAGGCTTGCATTCCGCAGATCAAGGCAATAATTTAGGGTTTATTTGGGATAATAAACCTGGGTATATCTTTGGCTTAGGTCAGAATAGATATGTACTTCGTTGTGATTCAACTGACGCGACAAGCATTGCCATACACACCAACAACTTCCAAGGCGCAAATGCGTTTCTTTGGTTTGACGGTGGAACGCAAACGGTCAAAACCATTGATCAAAGTCAGCTGATTTGGGTGACAGCCGATTATATTTCTTGTACTGTTACTGATTCTATTTTGGTCCATTTTGAAACGGTTAATCATGGTTTTTCCGACACTACAATTATTTGTGAGCCGCGCATGGTGACAATAACCCCATTAGATTTGGCAGTTGCTGCGGAGTATCAATTTTTATGGAGTTCAGGCGATACACTACCTCAAACCAGTTTCTTCATTGCTACTGATACCATGATTTTCTTCGAGATTTCAGATCGCTTTGGTAATGTGTGCCGTGATACGTTGTACTTTTTCATGCTGGATATACCACCAATTAATAAAGTGTTGAGCTTGTTAAATTGTGAACGCGAAGAATTGGCACCCTTACTAGAATCCTACTTAGGGCTGTTTGGTTACGATAGTTTGTTTTTCGATTGGACAGGCTATGACAGTATCCAACATCATTTTGATGGTTTTTTGAGGTATAGTGTATATTATTTTGAATGTGTGGTAACGGATTCTCTATTGTTCCTTTACGACTCGCCATTTCCCATACATCCTGCCGAGCCTACCTTCTGTGAAAATGCCGAAATTGTATTCTCGGGAACCAAACACATAGACGATTTCGATTACTCTTGGAGTACAGGCGACAATACTCCCACAACAACTGTAAAAATGAGTCAGCCCGGATTTGTGACATTGTCTGTAACAGATGACTTCAATAGATCGTGTTCGGATAGTTTGTATTATACTATAGGACAGACAGTTGCAGTAGAGACTGCGCCAAGCTACCTATTTGGGATACAGTCATTTGATGTTTATGCGCTTGGTGATGCACCACAGGCTACTCAGACTTTTTGGGTGTTTCAACAAGACACTGTTTCCTTCACAGATACATTGCGGTATAGACTTATCCAGGCGGGTTTGTTCGAGTTTTATTATTACGGATTAGATCCCACCACAGGTTGTGAGGCTATCGATACGCTTTATGTTGAGGTGAGTGAAACATCACCGGCATGGGTGCCAAATGCCTTCACGCCTAATGGTGATGGTGTCAATGATTTTTGGGAATTTCAAATCGCTGAATTTGTAAGGGGGCCTGTTGAAATACACGTATTAAATCGTTGGGGAAATTTAGTTTATCAAACCGAGCAACGCAGTATTAAATGGGATGGCACGCGAAATGGTGCTTACCTTCCAATGGATGTTTATACCTATGTTATTCGTTTGGGGGATAAAAGGTTTCCCGTTTTAATTCATGGTACTGTTTCCTTATTGCGCTAATCAAATCGGCGAGAAATATTTTTCGCAATACAAAAAAAGGTATGAGACGCCTAATATTTATAATGTCAAGAAACTCCAAATAGCTTACATTTACACAGTGAAATTTTGAAAAGTCACTTGCTTTTCAGTTTGATGCATCATTTGAGGTGGTCGTATAATTCACGTTTGCGTTCGTATTACTCACAAAAGAGAAGGACTTGCTCGAGCAGCATAGTTGATTTTTGTGGGTATGAATTCAGTAATGCGAACAGTGTGCAACAATATCATCTATCTGCGCAAGCTGCATGGGAAAACCCAGCAGGAGGTTGCGGAGTATCTTGGTGGTATGACGCGTTCCAATTACGCAAAGTTGGAGGTGGGCGCTATCTTTATTACAGTAGATCGGTTGTATAGCTTGGCCAAACTCTTTGCTGTGCCGATGGATGTGATGGTAGAGATTGACCTCGAGGAACACTTTAAAGAAAACCCAGCTGTTCAAGATAATGTAGCGCCTTATCACCTAAAAACCAATGCTAGAAGACAGATGGGGATTCAGTTGACGCCTCACTTGTTGGCCAATAGCGAGGTTCGAAAGCGATTGGATGCGCTGCTGGATGCCATTGCCGCAGCAGAAGAGGCCACAGACTAGTGGTTTGTGATTAGACTTTTTTTCGTGGTTGTTTTTTGTGACCTTTGCCAGCGTAAAACAACACACCTTTGAAACAGAAATTTCTATTGTTTTTTGTGGCGATAGCATTGGCTTTGTCGTGTGCACGTCCTGGCGCACCTACCGGAGGGCCTACTGATGAGACGCCACCTGAATTGGTAACTGCCACACCCCCTAATAAATCGTTGTATTTTGAAGGGCGCAAAATTGCCTTGACCTTTGATGAGTACATTCAACTCAAAGACTTGAGCGGGCAATTGCTGATATCACCACCGTTAAAAGAAAAGCCTGAAACGCTGCTTAAGGGGAAGACCTTGTTCATTACCCTAAAAGAAGACCTTAAAGACAGTACGACCTATACGTTTTCTTTTGGTAAAGCCATTACAGACCTCAATGAGGGCAATGAAGCGCTGGGCCTGAAGTATGTGATTTCAACAGGTTCTTATTTGGACTCGCTATCATTTTCGGGTAAGTTGGTTGATGCCTTTACCAACCAACCGGTAGAGAAAATCATGGCACTGCTTTACGATTTGAACGACACCATTCCCACCGATTCGTTGCCGTATTTGGCCTTTCCTTCGTATTTTGCTATAACCGATGAACAAGGCGCCTTTACCTTTGAAAATTTGCGCCTCGACACCTTCAAGCTCTTTGCGGTGGAGGACAAAAATTCTGATTATCTGTACAATCCCGGCTCGGAAAAGATGGCGTTTGTGACAGATTTGATTTATACCGATACGGTGGTACCCATGACCCTGCGCTTGTTTAAAGAACAACCACTTCCGAAATTTTTCAATGCCCAATACAAAGGATACGGACGCATTGATTTCAACTTCAACCAAAAAATAGACTCGCTTTTGGTGTTGCAATGGTTTGAAGAGGCGGACAGCACTTTTGATATCGGAAATAGATTGGTTGGAGATGATAGCAAAGACACTTTGACCTACTGGTTTGTGCCGCCAGTTGGGGGTGTTGAATTTCAATTTTTGGTGTATGTGGATACGTTTGCCGCCGATACTGTTGGTGTTTTTATTCGCGAAAGCAA
>JAIULY010000151.1 GCA_022565875.1 Schleiferiaceae bacterium
AGGGAAACGTCTCCATGCCAATGAGAAAAGTTGACATGTACACTTTCCGTAAATGGATTTGGATAAACGGATATCAAATCTCGCCAATCAATCGACTCCGCCGAAACACTCCCGTTTAAAATCTCTAAAGGATGCTGTACACCCTCGGCAATACTGCCGGTGCTTTGCTGATGTTGGACATAGAAAACTTGCCCTATGGAATACGAGACGCTACCCGTTGTGTTTTTGACATTGCCACCAACGGGTAATATGTTTTCCTGAGCATAAACACTCCAAGACAATAGAAATATAAATGTCGTTGTGTAACTGTTTCTCATATCAAAAAGTTGATTTAATGAAGGTTGGCAAACACGTTATTTTTTGGAATTGTAAATATATCAAAATTTTTAAATCAATTCTGATAAATGGAAAAACTTTTCAAAACATTTTAGATTTTCACCCCGAAAATGGAAATAGTTTCCGTGGAGCGTACTTAAGGAGGGTTGTTTCAAGTTTTTTTTACTGGGGCTTACTAATGCAAATGGGCCGCCTCTGTACTTTTTGGGGGCGCCGAGTATCAACATGCAACAAAAGATACAATAGCTGGAAATAAAAAAATGAGAATTACTTACCGCGATTATCATTTCGGGCCACGGCAATACTTGCATTGAGTTCATACCCAATAATCAGTCCGATACTGTTGATGTAAATCCACAGCAAAATCACAATTAAGGTTCCTATGGATCCGTAGAGCTTGTTGTATTGCGAGAAGTTCTGCACATACCAATCGAAAGCCAATGACGAAAGGAGTACCAAAACGAATGCTAAAATAGCCCCGGGAGAAAACAGCCGCCAAGTTCTGCGTTTATTGGGGCTGAAATACAAGATTAAGCTAATGCTAAACAGCACAATGGCTAGAATGAGCGTTGTACGCGAGTAGCTAATGATAGAGGCAAGTCCTTCGGTAATCCAACCGCGATCCACAAAATAGTCGGTCACATTTCCCGAAAGGGTGATGAGAGCCACTCCAACAATTAATAAAATAGATAAGAAAATAGTGAGTATGAATGCAGCGATCCATTGTTGCCAAAAGTTCCGCGATTCGAGGTGGTGGAAACTTTGGCTAAAGTTACTCAGTAGGGCATTGATGCCATTGGTAGCGAAAACTAGGGCAAAGAAAAAACCAAATCCCAGTACATTTCCCCGACGGTTGTTTAGGATGTCTGAAATGGTAGATTGAGCGGCCTCGTAAGAGGTGGGAGGTAAGATATCTTGGAGGAGGTGATAAATTTCATCTTGAAAACCGCTAATTTGAATGTAGGGTATCAGGCTAAAAAGGAAGAGAATGCCTGGAAAAAGCGCCAAGAAAAAGCTAAAGGCCACACTAGCCGCACGGTTGGTAACGGCCCCCTCAACAATACCCAAAACAAACTTTTCAATCACGTCATACAAAGACAGACCGTCGATATAAGGGATTTTTTTCAGCCATACAATGACCCATCGATACAGTCTTTTTAGTTTGAGCGCGATTGATTTCATCATACATTTAAACAGCTTTAAGGCTTAAATCTAGGCTTTTTATGTGGTGTGTTAACGCGCCGACTGAAATAAAGTCGACACCACAACGCGCATAATCCTGAAGAGTTGTTTCTGTAATGCCTCCAGAGGACTCCACCTCATATTGGCCATTGATTAGCGCCACGGCAGTACGAGTATCTTCTACAGAGAAATTATCGAGCATGATTCGGTGAATACCCCCTTTGTCCAATATTTGTTGCACTTCATCGAGGTCTCTGGCTTCTACCTCAATGCGCAACGATTTCCCTTTTTTCTTGAGGTACTCGTGGACGCTGTCTATAGCCTGCGGAATTCCGCCAGCGAAATCTATATGGTTGTCTTTGAGCATAATCATGTCGTACAGTCCAAAGCGGTGATTACCACCGCCACCGATTTTTACAGCTTCCTTTTCCAAAAAGCGCATACCAGGTGTTGTTTTCCGCGTATCCAACACCACGGCTTTGGTTCCCTCGGTAAGGCGCATCAGTCTATTGGCATGGGTAGCAATGCCGCTCATTCGCTGCATTATATTGAGCAACAAGCGCTCAGCGGCGAGCAGCGAGCGGCTGCTTCCTTTTGCCTTTAGCACCACATCGCCGGGGGCAATAGCAGCGCCATCGTGCATAAATACGGTTGTTTGAATTTGTGAGTCAACAGTTTTGAACACTTCCAAAGCCGCATTTACACCAGCCAAAATACCATTTTCCTTGGCTAAAAGTTGTACCTCGCCAACGGCAGTTGCTGGAATACAGGCCAATGAGCTGTGATCGCCATCGCCTAAATCTTCTTGCAAAGCATTTTGAATAAACAGCTGGAGTTGCGTATTTTCGCTCATGGGAAATTTGGATTTAAATGTGGTGCAAATTACTGAACTTTTTACTGAACAATGAAGACAAGTTTATTAGTAATTGGTAAAACAAAAGCGGACTACTTAATTGCCGGAGAACAAGAGTACCTCAAAAGGCTCCAGCGATTTGGCAATATTGATTATGCTGTATTGCCAGAGCTTAAAAAAACCAATGGGTTAACCGAGAGTCAAATTAAGGAAAAGGAGGGAGATCTCATTTTGCAAAAACTCAATACGAGTGATTTTTTGGTGCTACTGGATGAACAGGGTAAGCTACTTTCGTCAGTAGGATTTTCGGAATGGTTAGAACAAGCGCAACATTTGGGTCATAAGCGATTGGTTTTTGTAATTGGTGGGGCTTATGGCTTTTCCAAAGAGGTATATGAAAAGGCACACTTTAAAATATCGCTATCCAAAATGACGTTTTCCCATCAGATGGTTCGATTACTTTTTTTAGAGCAGTTTTATCGTGCTCAGACCATTACGGCTAATATGCCGTATCATCACGAGTAATGCCCTTGTAGTACCGTAAATTTTAAAGATATTTGCCACCCACATAAATGAACACATGGAATTACTGTTAGAGATTATTAAATTTGGACTGCCGGCGGTGTTGATGCTGTTGCTAACTTACGTGATGCTCACCAACTTTATGGAGAATGAAGAGAACCGCCGGATGTATTTTTTGAAAAAGGAAACACAAAAAAGTGCACTCCCCATTCGTCTTCAGGCTTACGAGCGCATTGCATTATTTTTAGAGCGCATCAGTCCAAATAGTTTGATCGTTCGCACGCCTTCAAAGGGTCTTACTGTCAAAGAATATCAAAGTTTACTATTGCGCAGTATCCGCGATGAGTTTGAGCACAACCTCTCGCAACAGGTGTATATGTCTGATGAGGCTTGGCAAATGGTTGTCACAGCAAAATCAGCCACAGTAAGTATTATCAATCGAGTGGCCAATGACGTGCCTAGTGATGCGCCAGGTGTTGTTTTAGGCAAAAAAATCCTAGAACATGCGATGTCGCTCAACGCTTTCCCAACCAAAGGGGCCTTACACTTCATAAAAGACGAGTTAAAACGCGAGTTTTAAAGAACGAAGCATTGCGAAATTTCTCTTTTTGCTGAGGGCATATAACGATTTCAAGTACAAACGTTAGCCTTTAGTAATTTTTTATAATTACTTAACTGAGGATTAGAGATTTCGTGGGTGTTTTGTTGGTGTTCAAAAAATATTTTTGGGTTTTGATTTTCAAAAATGCTTTTTGGATAGAAAATTGATTCTAATTTCGCATCGTTTTTCAACACTATTAATTTTAAAAACAAACATCTCACATGAGAAAAGTACTTCTAATTGGAGCAAGTGCTATGGTGCTGCTTTCTAGCTGCGTATCCAAGAAAAAATTCACTGCTTTACAAGAGCAGCATCAAGAGACTGAGGCGAAATTGGGAGCTGCCCGCATGGAGCTCGCCAAATTTATGGACGATGCCAAAAAAGCAAACAAAGAAGTTGAGTACCTGAAGTCTGTAAATTATCAATTGCTTAATAGCGTTGGTGAGTTGAGTACTTTGAGTAAGAAGGAGGCCGAAAACTTGTCGAAGTCTTTAGAGTCATTGCGTGAAAAAGACATGCAAATTCGCAGTATACAAGACGCCAAAAACCGTCAAGATTCCGTTACATTGGCTTTAGTAACAAGTTTAAAGGGTGTTTTGGGTAACCTCAATGACGAGGATATCTCCATTAACGTTGAAAAGGGAGTGGTTTACGTATCTATTTCAGATCGCTTATTGTTCCGCAGTGGCAGTTACGAAGTTTCTAAGGAAGCAGAAGCAGTACTTGGGAAAGTGGCCAAGGTTGCCAACAACCGACCTGATTTTGAGGTTTTGGTTGAGGGTCACACCGACAACAAAGCGATTAGCACAGCAGTTTTATCAGACAACTGGGACTTGAGTGTGAAGCGAGCCACTAGCGTGGTAAGAGTGCTGGAGAAATTTGATGTGAAGCCCGAGCGCATGATAGCTAGCGGACGTGGTGAGTATGTGCCTGTTGCTACCAACGATTCTGCTCAAGGTCGCGCAGCTAACAGGAGAACGAAAATTATTTTATTGCCGAAACTCGATGAATTCTACGGTTTGATTGAGGAGGGCATGAAGAAGCTGTAATAGGCAATTGTCACAACAACAACGGAAAACGCCCCAATCCATTGGGGCGTTTTTTATTTTTGAAAATGTTGTTACTGGTTTAATCCCACTTCAACTCCTCGAATTCAAAATCTCGATTTTCGTCGGCATCACCGGTCCCAAAAATTTCATCAAAGACCACAAATAAGGTTATCATTGAAACGGGTATGGTGACGAACAAGCCAATAATCAGAGCTATTGCTCCAAGAATATTTATAAAAACTAAGGCTAAAAAAAGCCCAAAAAACTTGAAAAAACGCTTTTGAGTAATTTTGCGCAAATCTTCAAGTGCTTCAAAAATGGTTTTATCACGATCATTAAAAAGAAAAAAGGGTAATACCATGGCATAACAAATGGTAAAGTAAAACATTACAAAGAAGGCTCCTAGCATTGTTAATGTAAAGCCAAGGCCATAGTTCAGTGTCATCATTTCGCCAAAGTCATAGTTGTTGTTCATCCATGCTTCATAAATGAACCCTGATCGTTCCATAAAAATCAATGCAACAACTCCCAATGGGATAGCGGCGATTACTCTCGACAAAAAATATGCAAGTCCATATTCTTTAAACTGGCCTATTGTAGAAAAGAAATCGCTCATTTGGGCATCTTCATTTCTGGAAAGTTTATAACTAAAAGCGATTAATCCTGTGAACAATATGGGGCTCACGACATAGGAACTCAGTAAGTTGAGTAATTCTACCTTCAGTGATATTAAGGCTACTCCAATGTTGATAAAGAACATAATCACGATGAACGCAATATATAATCCCGCTGATTTTTTAAAGAGTTGGAACGATTTACCTAAAACATTGCGGATGGAAAACGTGTATCCATCTGTTTTTAACTGCTCAATTTTTGCACTGTAGTCTCTTTTCATAGTGTGTGAATTTTAAAATAGCCCATTGATTTGTCCGTCTATACTATTGATGATGTCGCCGAGGTGTTCTGGGTTTTCACCAAATTTATTTTTATCAACGTCAATGATGAGAAGGTTTCCATTTTTGTATTGACTAATCCAAGCTTCATAGCGTTCATTAAGGCGGCTGAGGTAATCAATTCGAATATTCGATTCGTAAGCCCTACCGCGTTTGTGGATTTGGTCTACAAGCGTGGGGATAGAGCCCCGCAGGTAGATGAGCAAATCGGGAGGTTGAACAAAACTTTCGAGCAGTTCAAAAAGGGAGATGTAGTTTTGAAAGTCGCGAGTAGGTAGCAAGCCCATAGCGTGTAGGTTTGGTGCGAAGATATAGGCATCTTCGTAGATAGTTCTGTCCTGAATGACATCCTTATCGCTCCTACGAAAGTCAACGACTTGCTTGAAACGTGAGTTAAGGAAATAGATTTGAAGGTTAAACGACCAACGTTGCATCTCGTTGTAGAAGTCATCGAGGTATGGATTTTCGTCTACATCTTCGTAATGGGGTTCCCAGCCGTAGTGTTTTGAGAGCATCCGTGTGAGCGTAGTTTTGCCACTTCCGATGTTACCGGCAATTGCTATGTGCATAAAATGAGTGGTTTGAGAAACAAATACTTTGTGGTGCAAGTTTACATTAATTTATTGAATGTTGGAGGGGGGAATTTTGGAAAAGTGAAGTGGTGTTTTTGATTTTCCAAAGTTGCTTTTTGTTTTATGAATAGTTTTAGGGATAAGTGGGCAGATTAAGTTGGAGTCAACTCTAAGAGAAATGATTTCAGTCGAGATTAAAGCGGTGGACATTTTTTTGGGCCAAAGCGAATTAATTGTTAATGAGGATTCATAGGTCCCCAACAAGTCCGCCTTTGGCAGAAAGGGTCTTTTTGGAGGGGGCTCAAGTTTACTGGGAGTTATATGGGGTATGTAGTTTTGATTTTTTTGGCTAAAGGTTTTGACAGGTGTGTGTGCGTACCTCCAAAAGCATTGCAATTTGGGCTTGGTGTGTTCTCCAAAAGGTATATACGCTTATCTCCATGAGCCTTATATTTTGACGATATCAGTATAGATTAAGTTATGCATTTTCAGTGGTTTAATTTTTTATGTTTAGCAAATAGAAGTGGTTGTTGCGGGCTAATTTTTATATACGCTTATCCTCAAAAGTCTTATGTTTTGTACACATGCGAATAGTTTGGGAAGGTGTAGGCGTTTGCTTCCAAAAGCCTTATAATTTAGGGCACGAGTGTCCGCTTTACGTTATATACGCTTATCTCCAGGAGCCTTACATTTTTGGAGATATGCGTATAATGGAAGCTACACATATTCAGTAGTTTAAGTTTTGCAATTTACATTTCCGAAGTAGTGTTTGCGCTCGGATCATCCTATGCGTTTATTTCCAAATTTCCTACATTTTTGGAGATATGCGTATAATTTTGAAGATGGACGCACTTGTTTGCAAAAGCCTTATATTTTTTTGCTTTGTGCGTTGTCCAAACGTTATATACGCTTATCACCAG
>JAIULY010000152.1 GCA_022565875.1 Schleiferiaceae bacterium
AGGGAATCTTCATCTCGTTTGGGGCGTGGTAAATGACAAAGACCTCCATGAAATTTGGCCGCTTTTGCCCAAAGAAGCGACCTATTACTTCTGCAAGCCCAACATCCCCAGAGGTCTGGACGCTGAAGTGTTGCAAAAATTTGCCGCTGAAAACGGTTTTTCTGGGAAGGCGTACGATGATGTAAAAGCAGCCTATACCGCAGCATTGGCCCAAGCCCAAGCCCACGATACCGTTTTTGTAGGCGGTAGTACTTTTGAGGTGGCAGAGGTGGTGGGGTAGGGCAATCCTAGAATTTTTAACAGAATAGCGCCTTTTTTTCTGGTGAATGGGTATAATTTATTTCTTGATAAATACAGTATTGAAAACTTCTCCGTTCACTTCGAAAAGAAATACATAACTGCCTGTAGGTAAGTTTTTCACTTCAATGGTGTTATTTAATAAAGGCTTTGATAAAACCTCTTGTCCCTGTGAGTTGAAAATTTTCCAATATATATCGTTAGAAAACAAGTCAGTATCAATGGAAAGCGTTAGAAAATCGGTTGTCGGATTGGGGTAAACGTTAATTGCTTTGGTGACACCTTGTTGTTCTAACACGGAAAGTGCAAATTGTGGCACTTTAATGACTTCTATAAAATTTGGTTCACTCAGTAGATCATTAGTAAAGTATGCGACAACAAATAGGTCTCCGTTAGCATCTCCTATAGCATAGTATCCAATGTGGTTTCCGTGTCTATAAATGATTAGACTATCCTTTCCAAAGGCAGTTGTTTTTGCAATAAAGATTTCTCTCTGTGTATTGGAAGCGGCGTTTTCAACAAAAGGTGTAGCACCTAGGCCAATTAATGTATTGTCGGGCATCTGCTCAACACCAACAAGACCTGTGCTATTTCCAAAACCAATTTCACCAAACCCAGAAACGCTAGCAATTTGTAGAGAATCATCAAACTCCATAATAAAACCGTGTTCATTAGAAAGGCCTGAAAAAAGGTCTAATAAGTGCCCTGCACTACCAGCCACCACTAGCTTCCCATCTATGATGTTATAACCTTGAGCCCGTATTCCTATCATTTGATGGTCTAACTGTAATTGGAACATATCAACATCTACTGAAAGCACTGTGTCTAATGTGTTTTTATCAAAAATATAGAATTTGCCTAATACGACATCAAAGCTCAATAGCTGAGAACTATTGTAGTTGTGCCAAATTTTAGGCGGAAGCATAAAAAAAGTTTGAGTGGAATCCTCTAAAAACACGTTAATAGATTCTGTTCCTGTGTTTAAGTCTATGCGCTTTAATTCGCAATAATTTGGAAAAAAACCCACAGTACTCAAACCATAACAGGTAACCATATAGATTTGAAAGTCATCAAATACAGTGGCTAAACTGTATAGCGAATCTCCAAAATTGATGGTGCGCAGCTTATTGCCAACCGTACCGTCCACATTTTTTTCAAAAACAGAAAGAGAGTGCTGACTTTGATGGGCTTCCAGCAAATAGTAAAACAATCCGGCATCAGGTGATCCTTTTTGAAAGCGTCAATTGTATGCATCTATTCTACCCGTGACCTCGCTGGAATGAAGCAATATGGAATCTGATTTGCTAAGGTCGGCCTTTTCGAGAAAGTACTTCCACAACTCATATTTCTGATTGACTTCATTGAATTTTGTGATGGTCAGACTAAGGGTTGATGGATCTACATCTGCTAATGGCTTGTAATTACGGAAACCAAATTCATCTACTTGGAAAATTTGGTTAACGTGTTGACCTTGCATTGGTATGCATGTAATTATTGTAGCAAAGAATAGTATCGCGTTTTTCATAGTCATGGATGGATTCCTAAAAGTTGAAATACAATTACGGTTTGTAAATGTAGGTTTTTTTTTCAAGAGAATGCGTGAATCCAAAACAGACACACTTTTTATAAAGCTCGTTTCTCTATGTGTGTTTTTAGATTAACTTGAATATTCTACGTGCAATTCTGTTGGAATTATGGGATAAAAGGCAACTATTGGGCAAAAGATTGTAATTCGCTTAAAATTCAAATATCTGGCACCAAGTTTTGCAAAGCTGATTAAACAGGAGTAACCATTTTATACCAAACATTTCCATACCATTGGCAGAATCATTTAAGCGTTGGCTGGGTCAAGTATTATCTAATCGAAAGGGTACAATGATACATCTCGAACGGAGCCTAGACGGTACCTTATACCGTTTTCTCGATTTAGGATGTTTTTAAAAACAATTTTACTAACAGATACACAAGTAATTTGCATCAGCATGTTGAAGTTGATACTCCTCAAAAGAACTATTTCACCAAAAGGTGTTTCATATCCAAAGGAAACAGCTACTTTTGATTTTTATTAATCCTATGTTATGAATATACTTATACCCAAAAAAAATGTTTTCCTGTTCTTGCTTCCGCTAGTGGCGGTATTGTTTGCCGGCTGTGAAAAAGAAGACGATTTGTTAACCCCGGTAACCCCTTTGCCACCCGTACTAACTTTTGAACAACGCATCCAAGGCGATTGGCTGGTGAAATTGGGGCAATATTCGGCTACCATTGACCTGCAAGGATTTCCTGTAACACTGAGTGGAACGGACCCCAATGCTTCTGGGCGTTTCCAAATTGGGGTTAGCCCCAATACGTTTACGTATAATATCTCCATGACCGCCAATGTGGATTTGGGCTTTGGCCCGGCATTGCCACTTCCCATTAATCAGTCAGGTACAGGTACTTGGGTAACGCAAAGTGGCAATCGACGCATGGTACTTCGCCTCAACGATGGTAGCGAGCGTGTTTTTGACATCCTATTGGATGAGCGTGAAGTACAGGTCTGGCAAGGGGTTGTCCCTGTGAATATACCTTTCCTGGGCTCTCTCGACCCTCTCGTGACACTTACGATGGTAAAAGAAAGTTAAAACGGTGGATGATTTAAGAAATCACACTTTTTCAGTGGTCTTTCTTCTGATTCCTCCTTTTTTTATAATGTAGATGAAAGCACAAAATAGCGTCTTTCGTTTTGTTAACGCATGGGTGTATAGTAATTTTTGGGTGGCATTATCTGCAGTGGCGCTTGCGGCTTCTACCAGTTTGCGTTACCATTTATCTTTTGATCTTCAGCTTTTGGCTGTGCTGTTTTTATTTACATTTTCTGCATACTGGTTTTTGAGGCATCCCACAGGTGCACCAGCGGTTTTGCCTGAGAGCGCAGTGGTGTCGTACCAATTGCAACATAAAAAAACACTGCAACTAGTTGCCGTTTTAGCTGGGGTAGTGGGCTTGTTATTAAGTTTACAGTTGAGTAAGCCAGTACTTTTCACTTTAATTGTGGCCGTTGTTTTATCCCTGCTCTATTCATCCATTGTGGTGAAAAACGCAATCCTTGACTTGGGGTTGCGTCGCATTCCCGGGGTCAAAATCGTTATCATTGCCTTGACGTGGACGCTTGTCACTTTTGTTATTCCGCTGCAACAAGCAGCTATTTGGAATTTGGACCAACATTGGAAAGGGTTTGCAGAAGTTTTCTGTTTTGTTTTTGCTATTACACTTCCATTTGATATCCGAGATAAAGGCTATGATGCCGGAACGGTAAAAACATTGCCCATACTTTTCGGAACCCGTGTAGCTAAAATTTTGGGTGTGTTAGCCGTTGTTGCAAGTGGTTTGTTGGCTGTTTTGCAATGGCGACAAGGCGTTTTTGGGTGGCAGGTCCTCGTGCCTGTTTGGTTGGTGCTTGAGGCAACAACGCTGTTTATTTGGCTAACCCACTCAAAGCGAAACGATTTATTTTTTTCTTTTGGGGTAGAAAGTTTACCTGTTGTGTTGTTTTTTTTACTGTTCATTTTCCGTTACTTTTAGGGCTTGAAAATACAGTTCGATGGAATACCAATTTAGCCGCGAATTCGCGCAGCAATGCGATCGCGAAGACCCCTTACGCAAGTTTAGAGAAGCCTTTATTTTTCCGAAGCATCATTCTGGTAATTGCCTGTACTTCACGGGCAATTCGTTGGGGCTACAACCCAAGGCCGTCAAGAGGTACCTCGATGAGGAGCTGGAAGATTGGGCCAATTTTGGCGTAGAAGGGCATACCGATTCGCGTCGGCCTTGGTTGCCTTATCACGAGTTTTTCTCCGAGAGTTTGGCGAAATTGGCCGGCGGGAAGCCTTCAGAGGTGGTTTGCATGGGAAGCCTTACCACCAATTTACACCTGTTGATGGTTTCTTTTTTTCGACCCGTGGGCAAACGCACCAAAATTTTGTGCGAGGCCAAAGCTTTTCCATCCGACCAATACGCACTAAAAAGCCAGTTGCGCTTTCACGGCCTAGACAACTCCCACCTTATTGAGGTAGCCCCTCGGGAAGGAGCGGCAACGCTAAACGAGGATGATATCCTTGATGCCATTGCAAAACACGGCGATACCATTGCCATGCTGATGATGGGCGGCGTGAACTACTATACTGGGCAAGTGTTTGACATGGCAAAGATTACAGCTGCGGCTAAAGCAAAAGGCATTGTGGTTGGATGGGATCTTGCGCACGGCATGGGCAATGTCCCCCTCTCCCTCCACGACTGGGGCGTAGATTTCGCCGCTTGGTGCAGTTACAAATACCTCAATGCAGGGCCTGGAGCTGTAGCGGGTATTTTTGTACATGAAACCCATCACAACCAAAGCGATATACCACGTTTTGAAGGGTGGTGGGGCCACGATAAAGCCACGCGATTTGCGATGCCCGAAACCTTTGTGCCGATTCCTACAGCCGAGGCTTGGCAGTTGAGCAATGCCCCCGTGTTGTCGATGGCTCCTTTGCGTGCATCGTTGGATATCTTTGATCAAACCAATTTTTCTGAATTGCAAGAAAAAACCAGAAAATTAGCCGGTTATCTCGAATTTGTTTTAGAAACGATTTCAAAAGAAGAGCGAGCCGCATTTTCATTAATAACGCCAAAAAATTGGGCCGCTAGATCATGCCAAGTTTCTGTACATACGGGGCAATATGGCAAAGGCCTTTTTGATGCCTTGACCGCCAGAGGGGTGATTGCAGATTGGCGCGAGCCGAACGTTATTCGAATGGCGCCTGTGCCCCTGTACAACTCATTTGAAGATATTTACCAATTTGGTATCACACTAAAAGAAGCATTACAACATGTCTAAAAATATCACCATTGCCGGAGCCGGTTTAGTAGGTTCCTTGTGGGCTGTTTATTTGGCTCAAAAAAATCACAATGTTACCGTTTACGAACGCAGAGATGACATGCGCAAAAACTTCAAAGAAGGTGGGCGCAGTATCAATTTGGCACTTTCTGATAGAGGTTGGAAAGCCATTGAAAAGGTAGGCTTGGCCGACGCTATTCGCAAAGTAGCCATTCCCATGTATCGCCGCGTGATGCACGATGCCGCCGGAAACCTCTCTTACCAGTCTTACGGCAAAGAAAACCAAGCTATTTATTCGGTAAGTCGAGGTGGATTGAATGTGGAGTTGATGAATTTAGCCGAGAAATACAGCAATGTGAACTTCCAATTCAATCACAAATGTTTGGGTGTAGATTTGAAAAACGGCGCAGCAACTTTTGGGGCACCGGATGGCGTGGAGAAAGTAGTGGAAAGCGATTTGCTCTTTGGTGCCGATGGGGCTTTTTCAGCCATTAGAGGGACGATGATGAAAACCGATCGCTTTAATTACTCGCAAGAGTATATCGCTCATGGCTACAAAGAGTTGACCATCCCTGCTGGACCAAATGGCACCCATCAATTGGAGAAAAATGCCTTGCACATCTGGCCAAGGGGCGGATATATGTTAATTGCATTGCCCAACGTAGATGGCAGTTTCACCCTTACCTTGTTTTTTCCTTACGAAGGGGAGGATTCTTTTGCCACCTTAGATTCTGATGAAAAGGTTGTCGCATTTTTCGAGCGCGTTTTTCCAGATGCCCTTGCTTTGATGCCGAACTTCCTTGAAGATTGGCACAACAACCCGACAAGCTCATTGTTGATTGTTCGATGCTACCCTTGGACAGCAAACGGCAAAGTTGCATTGATGGGCGACGCCTCTCATGCGATTGTGCCTTTCTACGGACAAGGCATGAACAGTGGCTTTGAGGATTGCACCGTGCTCAATCAGTTGTGGGAGCAGTATGGTGACGAGCAATGGCCCCATATTTTTCACGAGTTTGAAAAGCAGCGCAAGCCTGATGCCGACGCTATTGCCGATTTGGCTATGCGGAATTTTGTGGAAATGCGCGACCTCACCGCCGATCCACAATTCTTGTTGCGCAAGAAAATTGAAAATCGCTTTGCCGACAAGTATCCCGAGTTGTGGTTGCCCTTGTATTCGATGGTGACCTTTAGTCACATTCGCTATTCTGACGCATGGAACAAAGGCCTTCTCCACGACCGCATCATGCAAAAAGTGATGGATCGACCAGATATTGCTGAGGTTTGGGATTCGGAAGAAGTAGAGCAAGCCATTTTGGAGGAGCTAAAAAATTACCCCGAATTAACACAGAATGTGTAAACTAAGCGGTAAGGTTTTTGTTATTTTTGCCCAATTGCAAAAGGCCGCGTTATCGCAATAAATAGTGCATCATCACATATTAATAAGTGTCAATTTTAAAAGGAATTAGCTGTAATCACTTGAAAACACTTCGTATTCTTGTCTTAGTACTATTGGGAACTGTAGGTATGAGTATACCTGCGGCTGCTCAATTTTACTATGGGTTGTTTCAAGAATACGGAAAAAATCGGGTGCAATACAACGACGAATTTTTATGGCGCTTCTATCGCTTCGATCGTTTTGATGTTTACTTTTATACCGGAGGCACCCCCATAGCTCAGCGTGCTTCATTTATGATGGAGCAGCAGATAAAGCAAATCGAACGCACCTTGGAAACGTCTTTTGATGAACGGATTCAAGTGTTGGTCTTCAATAGTCTATC
>JAIULY010000153.1 GCA_022565875.1 Schleiferiaceae bacterium
AGAAAGTGAGGCAACTGTTCAAGGGTAAAAAGTTAAATCATGCCACATTTGGAAAGTGTTGCTGACGTTCAAGAAGCTCTTTTGGCGTCGAACAATGCGACGGCTGGTCCCGTTTTTATATACAAACACAGTTCGAGGTGCTTTATAAGTAAAATGACATGGCAAGATATACGCGACTACGCAGAGCGTTTACCCAAAGAGCGATTTTACTTTGTAGATGTTGTAAGGCAAAGGGATGTTAGCAACTACATATCGAAAGTACTTTCAGTAGTGCATGAATCGCCACAGCTGCTAAAAGTTGAAAACGGAAAATGTACCGGTGCTGTGAGTCACGAACGTGTATCATTGGCACAAATAAAAGATTGGGATTGTTGAATACGTACCTCAAAATACTTGTATTTCTCGTCTTGGCTGTACCTGTTTATGGGCAGCTAGAAACTTCTGCGGACTTTCGCAGGCAAGTATTTGATGATGAGTATTCCATAGGATTAACGCTCCATACACGAGGTTATGGTGTTAATTTCAGGCGTTTGAGCTATCGCGATGGGTTCAATAAGTTGGGTTTAGAATTAGAATTATTGAATTTTAGGCACCCTAGAGAAATTCGTTTTCCCAATGCAGGAGTGTCAGGGAGAGGAACAGTGGTGAATCGTCTCAATTCATTTTACACGTTACGCGTAGGTTATGGTCGCGACAAGATATTCGTTGACAAAACAGACCGCAACTCAGTGTCTATATCATGGATTACCTTTGGCGGGCTGAGTTTGGGATTGTTGAAGCCCGTTTACATTGAAGTACCCGTAGAAGACAATTTTGGGTTTTCAAACTTTACGGTATCAGAAAGATATGACCCAGAGATTCACCCAGCATTTGGCTATACCGCCTCGCCATTTTTCACGGGTATTTTTAGGACCCAGCTGCGCCCTGGTATATATTTTAAGAATGGGTTTTCTTTCGACTATGATTTTTTAGACGAAAAGGTGGCGGCAATAGAAGTAGGCGCTGTTGTAGATTGGTTTCCAACTTGGTTTGGAACCTATGAAACACAAGTGCCAATATTACACGACACCCGAAACTATTCGGTGTTTTTTCAGTTTTATGTAACAATAAACTTTGGCAAGAAATGGAATTGATTGCGGCAGAAAAGCAAGAAGTTGTCGAGAAAGTGAGAAAGCCAAAATGGCTAAGAGTGAAGCTGCCGACAGGTAAGAAGTTTTCGAGTTTGAGAAAACTTGTAGATAATTACAAACTCCACACAATTTGTGAGAGTGGAAACTGCCCCAATATGGGAGAGTGTTGGGGAGCCGGAACCGCTACCTTCATGATTCTGGGAAATACCTGTACACGGTCATGCGGTTTTTGCGCGGTAGCAACAGGTAGGCCGGACACAGTTGATTGGGATGAGCCCGAGCGCGTAGCGCGCAGTGTGAAGTTGATGAATGTTAAACATTGTGTATTGACTTCGGTAGATCGCGACGATTTGGCTGATGGTGGTTCCATACTCTGGGCAGAAACGGTGAAAGCCGTTAGAAGAATAAGTCCGGGTACCACAATGGAAACACTCATTCCAGATTTCAAGGGAGAATTGCACAATGTAGATCGCATTATAGCTGCGGCACCAGAGATAGTGAGTCACAACATGGAAACTGTGCGGCGTTTGACAAGAAAAGTCCGGATTCAGGCGCAGTACGATCGCAGCTTAGGCGTCTTAGCGTATCTCAAAGAACAGGGATTGCCAAGGACAAAGAGCGGTATCATGTTGGGGCTAGGAGAAACAGTGGAGGAGGTGTTAGAAACCATGCAAGATTTGCGAAATGCAGCTGTAGATATTCTTACGTTAGGACAATATTTACAGCCAACACCTAAGCATCTACCTGTGCAAGAATTTGTGACACCAGAAACATTTGAGTACCTGAAAGAGAAAGGATTGGAGATGGGATTTAAGTATGTCGAGAGTGGACCTTTGGTAAGATCATCTTACCATGCCGAAAAACATCTTTTTTAGATGTGTTCAGATTGTTAAATTTTTTATATTTTTAGCGGCAATTCAATACGCGTAATTTCTAAACATGGTTATGAAGTTTACAAAAAACATTTTGGGCGTATCACTGGGTGCAACAGCTTTGTTTGCAGCAGGATACATGGCTCTTAACTTAGGCACTTCTCAGGTAGAAGCTGTCTATCAACCTCGCGATAATGCGCAGGCTACCTACGAAGCGAAAGGCTCTTTTGAGTTTATTAACATGCTTCGAGCGAATCAGATTACAGGCAAAGTGGACCCGGCCGATGAATTACGGGCCATGCAACAGGCCCAACAATTCGCACAGTCGAACAAGACTGGCTTAGGATTGGAGTGGGAAGAAGCAGGTCCAGATAACTTTGGAGGACGCACACGAGCATTCTTAATTGACAAAGACAACAACAATATTCTGTATGCCGGTTCGGTGTCAGGAGGATTGTTTAAAAGCACCAACAGAGGTGCGTCTTGGTTTCCCATCAATGACAACCAAGAAAATTTAGCAGTTGTCTCCATTTGTCAAACAGCCAATGGCGATATCTACTACGGTACTGGTGAAGGTATGTATTACTTTACTTCGGGTACGGGTTCAGGTGGAATCTTAGGTGGTGGAATCTTCAAGTCTACCGATGGAGGAACAACCTTCGAGAGACTTCAAAGTACCATACCAACACCTTCTAATTCTACAAGCGCTCCTTGGGCGTCGGTAGGGCAATTAATAGCACACCCATCAGATGCTAATACGGTATGGGCAGCAACGAATCAAGGGTTGTGGTTGACCACAGACGGTGGCCAAAATTGGACCTTGCAGGCGACAAGCTTGCTGCCTTCGTCCAGTCCAGTAACAGATATGACCATGGCATCAGATGGTTCTATGTGGGTGGCCTTCACCTTGGGTCGTGTTATTTATTCTGATGACCCTATTCAAAACAATTGGGTAGAAAAGACAACCATGGGTGCAGGTCCAACAGATTTGGGAAGAAGCCCAGGACGTCAGGCGATAGCTGTATCACCAACAGATCCTAATTATGTTTATGTCGTTCAGTCTGTAGGGCTCGCACAACAGGGCGATGTGTTACACGGTGTATGGCGGTCAACAGATAAAGGTCAAAACTGGACTCGAATTGGCGTAAAAGCGCCTGGATTTGATCCATTTATTGCGTCACACGGAATCAACCCTTCTAACGGTCAAGCGAGCTACGATATGGCTATAGCAGTTCCGTATAACAATAAAGACCGTGTACTCATTGCGGGTGTTGATATGTGGGATTGGGAACTTGGTAACGGTTGGAGAAAATTGACCCAATGGAATGCCTTCCGTTTGTCGCCTATCTATGTGCATGCCGATCACCACAAATTAGTTTTTGATCCCGTAAATCAAAATGTACTTTATTTATTGACGGACGGTGGTGTATTTAGAAGTTCAGATGTGGGCATTACTTGGTCAGAGATTAACAGAAACTACGCTACTATCCAATTTTATGCATTTGATGTCAACGAGCAACGCCACATCATGGGCGGTACTCAGGACAACGGTACTTTCTTGTTAGATCGCTCGGGCAACACGCCTAACGCAGCATCTAGTGTGCTTGGTGGTGATGGCGGCTACGCAGCGCTCTCTCGTCTGAATAGCAATGTATGGTTCGCTGAGTCACAATATGGCAATATTAGAAGAACAGAGAATCGTGGTGAATCCTATGGTAGCCCATTGAGCAACCGCGTAAATTCGCCTCCCGGTCAAGGAAGTCAAGGCTTTTCTGCTTTTGTAACACCTTTCTTGTTGCACGAAACGACAACCGATGTCAAGTCAACCGATTCTGTTTCTTTTGTAGCAGAACCAGCTGTTCTTTCTCTTGGTTTTGGGAATGGGTCGAATAGATCGTTCTCAGGAACGTTGAGAAAACCACAAACTACTGCGGATTTTGTTGTAAATACCTTTAGAATAGCTGCAGGAGGCGATACGGTTGTTAGTGATGCTAACGGTGTGTTGTCAGGACAAGGCACAGGAAATTTCGACCCTACAACAGGTGAATTCTCAGTGCAGTTTAGCCGTGCACCCTTTGCGGAAATCGTGATTCTTTGCAATGTGTCTTATGCCGCAGGCGTTGAGGTAAATGTTTCTAGTAATATTAATAACTGGCCTTACAAGTTTACCCTTCCAAACGCTTTGCAGCCGTTTGACACTGTAAAAGTTCAGGATCAAGTGCAAGCTATGTTGTTTTTTGGCAATACGTCTAGAACTGGTGGTGTGAATGGTTTTGGTGGTGTTTGGATGACACGCGAACCTCTAGATTTTACGCGCACACCAAGATGGTGGAGATTGACTCCCTTACAAGTTGGTGAGGTTCCTAAATGTATGGAAATAACTCAAGATGGCAACACTCTTTTTGTTGGTACCACGGGTGGTGCAGTGTATCGCATCACGAATATCAACGATGCACGTTCACTAGAAACTGCTGATTTTGACGAAAACGATTCTACACGTGTGATTGAAACTGTAAGAGTTGCCAATTACAACGGACGCGCGGTAACTGGAATCGCTATTGACCCAACAGATCCCAATCGTGTAGTGGTAACTTTGGGTAATTATGGAAACACAACACATGTGTTCTATAGTGCAAATGCTTTAGCACCGACTCCTACGTTCTTGCCAAAACAAGGTACTGGCTTACCGAACATGCCTGTTTATGGCGCCGTTATCAACGAGCAAGCTCCTGATCAAGTGGTTTTAGCTACTGACTTTGGAATCTATTCTACCAATAACATCACTGCGGCAAACGTAGAATGGGTGAGAGATAACAATGGCATGGCCAATGTGCCTTCGTTCTTTATCAAACAATTGATTAATAACCGTGCTTCCAACATCGTTCCAAGGAGAGATGCTGAAGGCAATATCGTTGTGGATGCGAACGGAAATCCTGTTATGGATTCTGCGGTAGCTGAAACAGGAGATATCTTTGTGGGTACGCACGGAAGAGGTATGTTCAGAACGGGTACCACCAAAGTGCAAAATGCATTTAGTACTGGTGATGACGCTCTTAATAGTGCATTGGCACAAGACAAGAATGCCATTGCGGTGTATCCAAACCCTGCGGTAGACTATACTAAAGTACAGTTTGAGCTTGAGAACCGTGCTAAAGTAGCCATTACCATTAGAGATATCAATGGTCGTTTGGTGAAAACGGTAAACTTCCCTGCTCTAAACAGAGGTGCCCACGCCCTTTCTATCGATACGGATGATTTGAGAACAGGTAATTACTTTATTACCGTCTCTGCCGGTGAATTCACCGCTTCAGCAAAGTTGATGGTCACCAAATAAAGTACAGAACACATACTTCATAACAAAAAAAGCCCTCCAATTGGAGGGCTTTTTTTGTTTTGCTACGTAACTAAAAACTTTCAGCGGGTTACGAACGGTTTCTTTGTGAAATTGCGGCTTGTTTTAATTCATTGTACAATCGATATTCGCTTTGTAATATCGTTGACACCAGCTTTGGGTCTATCGATAAGTGTTTTTTCTGGGCTGTTTGATTTTGTTGCACTTCACGCGTTGGTATTTTTAGTAATTGCTCAAATCGCACTAGATCTTCTGTGTAGTGTTCCATTTCCCCAATAAAATGAAAGAAAGACGGAGGAACAGCCCCTAAATAACGTTGGTAGGCCATTACGGGTTTTACGTAATCATTGGAACAAATGAAGGCCTCAAAACTGGGCTTCTCTCGGTCAAACTGATATTTGATTTTGCCTTTTACTGAAGGATTTTGTTGCCAAAAATTATATAGAGAAAACAACCGCTCTAATGGATCTCGAATCCAGCAGACGCGCTTTGCGTTGGGGTACTCATTTTTCCATTCGACAACCGCAGGCATATGACCATGAATGGCTTTTATTCCACGATGGACTTTGGGAAGCATGCCTTTGCGAAGCCTGTCCATTTGAAACTCTTCGTAAATGTCTTGATGGCTTTTGCCATAATGCACACGAAGCACGGCGCCAAAACTTGTCCCGGCTGTTTTAGGTACATGAAAGGAGATAAGTTCAAGTTGGGTTTTGAATAGCGCATTCCATACCATAAGCCCTAATCTTTTTTCGAGATGGTATAGGATTGCGCATCTGGCGCTATGGTATAAATGGTATCAAACGATAGTGCTAATTCGCTGTTTGTAGTTGCCCTAGTTGTCAGTGTTAAGGGTGTCTGTCCGGCATTCCAATTCACATACCCTTGAAGCCGCTGTTGACGGAGTTTCTCAGGGGTTTGGAGGCGCCACAATTGGTTTTCGCATCCTTTAAAAAAGTGACCATGGGGCTCCGTGTGATGTTCTATAAACGTGACGGCTGCGTCATGCAAACGGGCCTTCACTCGATTCCCTTGCCAGTGCGCATTGTCAGAGCGTACTTGATGAGATATCAGTTCTCCAGAAGCCAACTGCCTTAAAAAATCTACTGCTGTTTCATCACTGGGTACCACAATGTGCTGTGTGGTAATAGTGTCGCGTTTGGCTTGATGTTGCAGTTGGTTTATCAAGGTGGATTTACCAGAAAACGGCTGGCCTGCCACATGAATCACTACAGGCTGTTTACCTAGCGCTTTTTTCAAAGTAGCCCAGAGTTGTTTGGGGAATGTGTCGCAAATAATGGAAACAGCTTCCTTTAAATGACTGCAAAAGAAATCTGGTGCCACATCGTAATTTTTGTTGCCATGGCCTGTGCGCACGGCAATGGTGGTAACGCCCGCTTTTTTCCCAGCCAGTATATCGCGTTCACTATCGCCTACTAGCCAGGAGGATGTAAAGTCTATAGGGAAATCCTTAGCCGCAGCTTGTAGCATACCGTCATTAGGTTTTCTGCAGCTACAGGTTTTAATG
>JAIULY010000154.1 GCA_022565875.1 Schleiferiaceae bacterium
AATATTTGGATACGACAACTCCATTACTCAGAGGAGGATTGAATAACTCTGTAAAGCATTTTAAGAATTTCTTCTAAATCTGAGAGCAATGGTTCTATTCTTTCATTAGGCTGTAACTTGCAATCCCGAATTAAGCGAAGCCAATACTTACTTTCTCTTGCTTCTTTATAAGCTATTGACAATTTGGCTCTGAAATCTTTTTTTGATATTCCTCCAATAGCTTCTTCTATATTAGCTCCAACTGAAGTGCCACTTCTTAATAATTGCTTTGAAATAACGTACTCTCTCATTTCTGATTGGAAGTCATAACAAAAGAGTAAAATTTTCTTTGCAAAATCATAACTCTTCTCCTGAATGATATTCTTTTTTAATTGCTGCATATTATTGTTAATTAGTCATTGAAAATTGTTAATTGCGATAACGGATTTTAGCTACTTCAATACAATCTTCAGCAATTTTATCCATGTCATTGAATGTCAAGTCCACATTGTATTTGTCACGAACCTCATCAATCAGATAGTCGCCTATTTCAATAAGCAATTTTCCAGTGATGTTTGTTTTGTATTGCCAGTCAATAATGGGTTTTCCATTGTCCAAAACAGCATCTTGAATTAGGTCGTCTATTTGCAAAGCGGTTTGTGTTGCAATTTCTTTGCGAACAACATTGTCTTGTATCTTTTCTGTAAGTGCTTCAACTGTCAAGCCGTAAAAGGCTTTGGCAACATCTCTGTCTTTTAACTGCTCAGGAATATCATTGTCGGTATGAGCTAACACATTGTTCATAATGTCTTGAACTCTGCTCAGGTATTGTGCTTCACTGATTCGTTTGGCTTCATAGTCTGCAATGGTTTCTCTCAGCATTTGCGAAAACTTTTTGTAAAAAGCAGGATCTTCATCCATTTTTTCTGTGATGTGCTTTGCTGTTCTGCTGGCAATCTTGTCTGCTTTAGCTGCTTTACCTGTTGTGTTTTCTACTTCTTGCTGAAATTTGTCTTTGTCGAAAATGTTTACTAGTTCTGTGATGGTTTCAATTTTCTCGGTGGTAATGTGTGTGTCAATCAGTTTCTGAATTTGACCTTCATATTGTTTGTAGTCAATTTCATCACTGTATCTCTCAACAACTGCTAACCGCAATTTTAAAAACATCGTCAAATCTTCCTTGTAGCGATTGATTACCTTTTCTTCTACTTCTTTATGAAACTGAATTGAAGATAAAGCTAGTTTCAAGCCCTTTGCAAATGCAGCCAGTTTATCGTAAAACAAAACCCGTATTGCTTCATCCTTCAATAATTGTTGGTAGGCTTCCGCATCACGTTTGTTGGCAATAGTTTTGAAAATATCCCAAAGGTCGGAATGCTTTTGCGGTAGTTTTTTGATTTCATCCGAAATATTGGTCATTGTTCCCGCCAAATCTTCATCATCAAAGTCTTCAAAAGATGAATACAACTGCAAGGCATCATCCAGATTTTCAATTATGCCATAATAGTCAATGATGTACCCAAATTCTTTATCGGGATAAATACGGTTGACCCTTGCAATGGCTTGTAATAGCTTATGGCTTTGTAAATTCCTTGTGAGATATAAAACTGTGTTTTTGGGTTCATCAAAACCAGTTAGCAATTTGTCAACTACAATAATGATTTCCGGGTCTTTCTGATTTTTAAATCGACTGATGATGTTCTTTTCATAGCTTTTTGAATTGCCATGTTCATCCATCATCTTTTTCCAAAACTGATTCTCCTTTTCGGTTGACTTTTCATAAGCACTTGCTTCGCCTTCTCTTTCATCAATGGATGAAATCAATACTTCGCAACTTATAATGCCTATTTCGTCCAGATACTCTTTGTATTTGATAGCATTCACTTTTTTATCGCAAACCAACTGACCTTTAAATGGTGTTCTGCCTTGCCAGTTGTCACGAAAATGATAACTGATATCCCAGGCAATCATTCGCATTTTTTGTTCGGCAGAATTCAAATGGTCGTTTCGGGCAAACTTCTTTTTGATGTCTGCTCTTTGGTATTCGGATAATGGCTCTGAAACCATTCCGAAAAAAGTATCAATCGGACTTGCATTCACATTCTGCAAAGCCAATCTTCCTTCATAAAGTAATGGAACAACTGCTTTGTCTTTAACGGCTTGGTCAACCGTGTAAGCGTCAATCATACCGCCAAACTTCTCTGCTGTGCTTTTGTCTTTCTTGAAAAGCGGGGTTCCAGTCATGGCAATGAAACAGGCATTCGGCAAGGTCTTTTGCATGTCAACATTAAAAGTTCCATGCTGTGTTCGGTGACCTTCATCTACCAAAACAAAAATGTCGTGGCTTTCTAAAGGCTTATCTATTTTCTTTACTGCTGCCACAAACTTGTTGATGATTGTGGTTACTACTGCATCGCTTTTGTTTTCCAGTAATTCAACCAAACGCTGACCTGTGGTAGCATTTTCTACAAACCTGCCACACTTGCGAAATGTGCCTGTAATTTGATTGTCCAAATCGGTGCGGTCTGTTACCAACACAATTTTCGGATTGCGAATGCTTGGTTCCATGGCAATGGCTTGTGCCAGCATCACCATCGTTAATGATTTACCACTTCCCTGTGTATGCCAGATAACTCCCCCCTTTCGGGAGAAGTTACCCTCACCCCCGGCCCCTCTCCCTGTTGGAGAGGGGGGATTGAATTCTGTGATTTGTTTTAAAACTTTTTCGATGTCGTTAAGTACTTTCTCATTTTGAAAACGCAGAATGTTGAAACCTGATGAAGTCAAATACTTATCTCTTTTTGAATCGTGCTTTTGTCTTTCTGGTATATCGTGAACAACTCCATCTAATTCAACAATTAGTTTCTTTTCATGACAATAAAAGTCTGTTATGTAAGAACCGATTTGATGCTGTCGTCTGAATTTAAGACCATTTAATTTTCTGTTTCTAAGTAGTTGCCAAAGCATTTCTTCTGCTGGTGTTTGATTTTTTCTTAACTCCCTAGCTTCTTTTAGCAAACCCGAAAATTGCAAATTTCCTCTGTAAGTTCTCTCCTCCCTCTGGGAGGAGCCTCCATATCCCCGCCCCTCCCTTTGGGAGGGGTTGGGGGAGGGTTGAAGAACTTTAATTCTTTCCATAGTCTTCTTAATAGCGAAAAACTGCTGATAGCGGGCTACCTTCTTTGCTCCATTGTCGAACAACACAAAATTGAAAACAATGTCCATCAATCTTTCTGGACGGCATAAGCCAAACAAATAATTATCCTGTTCGGTTGGCAAAATGTACTCTTGTTCCAATGCCTCAAAATATTGACGAACATATTTGAATCGGTCAGAAAACAATTGTTCTTTTATAGAATTCGGAAGTGGTTTGTTTTTGAATGCCTGTAATTCGTTTTTGTAGTTGCGTTCTTCTTCATCAGAGTTAAACTTCTCATGCCATTTAGCCCAAAACTTTTCAGGAGTAGCATTAGTAGCATAAGCGGCTTCTTGTGTGGCAATGCTTAAAGTGAGTTGCGAATACACATACAAACTTCTGATTCCATCTTCCTGTTGATTACGTAAATGCTGACTGATTGCCTGTTTCAATGGCTCCTTCATATCAGGTCGTTTACACTCAACAATGCAAAGCGGAATACCATTGACAAACAATACTAAATCTGGGCGGTAATGCTCTTTGCTGGTGCTTCGCATCACGCTGTATTCTTCTGTTACATGAAACACATTGTTGCTAATGTTTTTCCAGTCGATGTATTGCAGGGTAAAACTTTTTTTGTCACCATCTATACTTTGCTCCAATGCCTGACCTAAAGTGAGCAGGTTGTATGCCTTTTCACTGGCGGCAATGTAGCCTTCGTTCATAGGCAGGTTTTTCAATGCCAAAATCCCACGTTCAATATTGTCGTCTGTGAAAATGCTGGTTTTGGTGGCACTTACACGGATGCTGTTGATTTCCTTTAACTGTTTACGCAATACATCTTCCAGTAACACATTGGTAGTTTTACCCCCTCTTTGCCTGTCGGCTTCTGCCGGACTTAAATAGGTATAGCCCAAATTCACCAACATCTGCAATGCCGGAATCTGACTGATATGGTCTTCTTTAAAACTGGGTGTTTCCATTGCTTTATAATTTAGTTTGTATCATGTATAGGAAAGTGCGTTTTTCTATAGATGACGTGTTGCTCATGGGTAAATTTGGCCTCGGATGCCCGATACAAAGAATTTAAATTTATCGGTGCGGGAGCCAATACAAAGAATTCAGAGCCCAATACAAAAAATTGAATTCCATTCCGAAAAAATTCTAAACACTTGTAATTCAATATCTTTGTTATTTCCGTAGCTTGCAGTACAATCTCTTTTCGCTGCAATACAAAGAATTCCACTATCTCTTCCGGTATCTTCATTAACTCTTTTAATTTTATCATACAGATAATTTTTATCCTCATACAAGCAATTAGCCGGTTATTCATTTCTTCTAATAGTTTCTCCAATAATTCTTCTAATAAGTTCTCGAACTGAACTAGATGTATTAAAACACCAATCATTTTCTAAGCCCCTTAATATCAATTTCATCATCGTTGTCTTCATTGTGGCCTTCTCTTAAATCTTCTCTTAAGCTTTGGTTCATTTACTTTTAAGAGACCATTATTTTTCGTTTTTCGAGAATTCGATGCTGAATACAAAGAATTCAAATTTGCCGAGGTTAAGCCAATACAAAGAATTTGGAGCCCGATACGAAGAATTGAAATTCAGCTTAAAAATTCGTAACCACTTGTTTTTCAATGTATGTAGCGATTGTGCAGCCAACCGAACTACCACTAGTAGCTGCAATACAAAGAATTCCATCCTCTCTTTCAATTCTACAGTTTCTTGCATACAGAATATCTTTCGTCTCATATCAATAAATAACTGCTTATTCATATTTCCCTCTTAGCTCTGCTATAACCGCACTTAGTAAAACATCACCTCTTAAGTCAGCATATTTATCAGCAATCGAATATCTGGCTCCTCTATACTTGCCTTCAACTTTCAGCACAGCATCATCCAGCAGTTTCGTCTTTAAATAGTTTATCTGATTTCTCGACAGAGAGTCGGTTAGCATTATTTCTAGGTCGCCCATCTTCAAAGCATTTCCTTGCAATGTCAGTAGAAGGAGTTCTATCTCTTTTACCAAGTATCTTTTGCCAATTTTCAAACCGTCATTTACCAGTACATGGTATTCTTGCGATAAAGTGTACCGGTTGGTATGTCCTGAAATTTTTTCAATCAAACCTGATTTTGCCAACTGGCTTACAATTTCATTTTTAAGGTTTTGAAAAATGCCGTTACGGATTTTGCAAAGTGTAATGATTTGCTCTACACCCAACTTGGGTTCTTTCTCGCTGTTTTGGTATTGGCTTACGAATACATGAAATGCCTTGTCAATGATTTCAGTCCGCAGCGTAAGCGAAACCTGAAACATGTCTGAATTCTTATAATCAGGTTCGGCTTTGCCTTCGGATAAGGTTATGGAGAAAATTTTATCTACTCCCTGACCGCTGCGTTCTACCAGTCCGGTCTTTTCCAAAATTTCGGTCATTAAGCGGCTTCTGGGTGTGCTGCTTACGGTGAGTATGTTTTCTATGGTTACGCCTTTAGGGAAGCCTCCAGGGTTGGTGATGGTAATTTTATTGGGATATTGCTTGATGACCACTTCGCTGGTAATGGTGTAATCTCGGTGGGCAATGGCATTGAGAACGGCCTCACGAATTACTTCTTCATTGAAATCATACAAGTCAAAAATATAAGCTCCCGACTGTACCGGATATTTTCGGTTAAGTGTGGGTTGATTTATGAGTTTCCAAATGCTGTCAATGGCAATAAATAACGGCTCATCAATCACCTCACGGGTATCGTGGTGTATTTGTGCTTCGCTGTTGCGAAACTCCCAAATGGTTTTGCTTTGGGGCAACTTGGTATGAATCACTTCTTTTTTTGCCAACAATACTAATGCTGCATAATTGAGTTTGTGGTTTTCCAATAATTTTAAATCAGTTAAAACTTGCTCGGTGCTGAGTTGAAAAAAGCCCTGGTTCTTTTGCTTGCGGGCATAGCTTTCTTTCATTTTTTTGATGGCCAGTTCATCCAAATCGTTTATGCTGATGCCTTCGCATATTTTAGCTGAGAAGTCGGGTTCTTGTTCCTGTAGTATTTTGAAAAGATGCTCGTCACTCATCGGCAGTAAATCTTCTCCAACACGCATCAGGGGTACATCTTCAAATTTCAAGGTCTTTCCTATTGGGCGAGACGGAATGTGAATGATAAGAACACGATTTGAATCTTCATAAAGCACCTCTGTATTAACCCTGATTTGCTTATCTCGAAAAATATCTTCTTCTAATTTTCCCTCTTTTCCATCCCAGGCAGTTGAGCCTGTTATGGTGTGTGGTGCATTTTTGTTTTCTTGTACACCGAGTATGAGCTTGCCACCACCTTCATTGGCAAGAGCAACAACATAACCTAAGACGCTGCGTCTTCCGTTGTTGTAATTGTATTGGGTTTCAGCTTTTTTAAGCTCTACTTTATCTTCGCTTTCTTTAAGCTGTTTTAATTCTGCTATTGTCATACCTATTTTATTATCTGTTTTTGCTCAATAAAGTCTGTTACTTTATCATGCAGATTTTGATTTATTATTCTGGTTTTCATATATCAATCACTTTATTCGTTTCAAATAACCTATGCTCGTTCCGTTGCACATAGCCCAATTGGTTGGTTATCAGCTTGGTTTTGCCAATACTGAATTCCGGAATGTTGCTGTGGTGGTGCCCATATGCCCAAAAATCAATATTGGATGATTCAATCAGGTCGTGGAGTTCCACGGCAAAGGCTTCATTCAGCACATCGCCTTTGTATTGTTC
>JAIULY010000155.1 GCA_022565875.1 Schleiferiaceae bacterium
CGCTTATCTCCAAATGCCTTACATTTATGGAGATATCCAGATAATTAAATCAAGGTGCTTGGGGTTTGCTTTTTATATCATTTGCTATATCAGCTTATCTCTATCCCCCTTACATTTCTGGCGATATCCGGATAATAACTATCGCTAACGCCGCCCCCAAAAACGCACTTCTACCATTACCTAAAAACTAACCTCGCATGAAAAAAAATACTAACGACAAAAGTCAGCGCACTACATCAAGCTTTCTTTTCCAATTGTAACTGTGCCCAATTGGTAGCACTAGGCAAATCATCGAAAACGGCAAAGGGAACGGGCTGCTTTTGCAAGGAGAAAATCATTTTTAACACGAGCCGCAATGCGGCATTCGGTATAACATAAGCAGTTCCTGCGCAAAAAGTCTGCATCAACGCCTTGTGCTCACGCAACCAATCGGCTTGCATTTTCTGATGCCGCAAACTTGGGAGACTTGCTTTCGTTGCATCGAAGATGATGGCTAAAGGCTGTTGCTTTTGGTAGCATGATTGGGTTTCTGCTAGATATACTTGAAAATTTTCATCTGTACTGGCATTTCCAGTGAACGTAATATGAACCACCGGAAAATGCTCCTCATTTATGTGTGCGTAAGATTCCATTGCCAAATAACCCATAAATTTTAAAACTGTTTTCACAGCCGTTGGTTTCTATATCACAGCACTTACCACCTCAACACTGTATTTTCTTGTACTCCTATTGGCGACTAAAGAACCTCCTCCCAAAGGTATTCCACACAGCAATTATGTACCCTCCGAAATTACTGATTGCCATCGACTTGGAGGCAATTTAAAGTCCGGAGCTAACTAATCTTTAGGGAGGATTACATAACATCGCTACAAATCAACGTTTTGCTGTAAGTGACCTTTCAGAGAATACTTCCACTAATCCTCATAAAACTCGCCATCGGTGGTAAATATAGCTATTACACCTAAAATTGCCAACGCATACAAAGGCATAGCAGCTTGATTAGTTTGGTTTCCTACCAAAATAAATTGTTCTGGATTCCTTGTTCTTGGCTGTCCACTAATCGTGGTCGAGGCCTGATGCAGTGCAGTGCTGCGCTGGTAATACTCGTCTATTCGATGCAACCAAAATGCATGGTCAAAAACTTCTGATGTTTCAAAATTGGGACTGCTAGAGAGTTGGATTCGCGTGCGAATATTCAAAGGTGAAAGGGCTCTATCAAAACTAACATAGCGATACGTGACTGGGTAATCAAGCGCCGCATCATTCAATTCTGCTTTTTTCACATTGGGTTCGCGCCGGAAATTCTCTATGTAATAACGATGAAACGGCGCAGAGAAAACCACCATAGAGGAAGGTGGAATGACTTCGGTATCACGCCCAATAAAATGAACCATCGGCGTAGACTGTCCATTTAAAATATAAGCCGAATTGCGCCAATTTATGTAATATGAATTCTTAGTTTTATTAAACACCGCCATGGTAATATGGCCATCTTCTGCGATGAAACTGTAAGCAATGGAAAGGGAATCTGTCTCTAACGCATATTCATTATTCTGTCCTTTGTGTAGGTCGCTTAACATGGTATGCATTTGATAGCGAGTACCACCACAAGAAGACAAGAATATGGAGAGAAGGAATAATACGAGGTACTCAAAATAATTTTTCATAACGTTTCAATTTAATCGATTTACGGTAAAGAACTATCGTTAAATTGAAATCCAATTACTTTGCCACAATACAAAGATGAGGTAATATCTATTTTGTAATAAGTCAAACCAATAGATACTGCCCAGCTATATGCAACAACTCTAAGGTCATGACCTTTCCCCTGTTGGCCTTTCTAAAAACTTGTGACGTTATCCGTGTCAAAAAATCTCAAACCTATGATCTGATTTTTCGTCTACTGCCGTTTGGTGCGTTGGTTTTGTACCAATTAATAAAGCATCTAGTCGGTATTGCATGGGTTGCGAGAAACACATAGCCCAACCTGTTGCATTTCAAACTTGCGGAGCTTATCGTTTCGAAATTTTATTCCCCGTAATCGTGCGTTGCATGCGGCTTTTATGCGCCCCTACTGCAAATCCTCTGAGCTTAGCATGCTTGGTGGCACGTCCTTGAACACGCTCTCGCCACATTTTAAATGAAGAAGGTTTCATTTCTTTGCGCATCAGTTTTATCACTTCAGCCTCGCTCACGCCAAATTGACTCTTGATAGCATCAAAAGGCGTTCGGTCTTCCCAAGCCATTTCGATAATTCGATCAATCTGCCAAGCTTCTAACGGAATATTCATGAGATTTTACATTTCAATGTCTGTACAAACAATAGACAATGGAATCTGAAAATTTGTTCCGTTATTTGCTGAAAATTTAAAAAAGTCAACGCACAAAAATGGCGACATTCGAAGATCAGGTGATTTGGATAACCGGAGCCTCTTCCGGAATTGGTGAAGCATTGGCCTATGCTTTCGCAAAAGAAGGCGCGCGTCTGGTGCTTTCGGCTCGTAGAGAAGTCGAATTGCTCAAAGTAGCAGCAAACTGCAAGGCGCCAAAGGCGAATATCATGGTCTTGCCTTTAGATTTAGAGGATTCCGCATCCTGTAACCTCTGGGTAGAGCGTGTTTTGGCACAATACGGAAAAGTAGATATCCTGATCAATAATGGTGGGGTGGGCCACATTGGTTATGTAGATGAAATGCCGGAAAGCATCGAGCGTAAAGTAATGGAAATCAATTTTTTTGGACAAATTAACCTAACAAAAGCGTTGCTACCAGCTATGCGCGCACGCAAATCAGGGAAAATTGTTGCGATAAGCAGTATCCTTGGCGATTTTGGTATGGCGGGCTTAGCGGCCTATGCCGCCTCCAAACACGCCGTAAAAGGCTATTTCGAATCCTTGCGAGCTGAAGTTGCCGCAGAAAATATCCAAGTACTCATTGTCTCACCTGGCTTTATTAAAACAGAAGTCACTAAAAACTCCATCACACCTGATGGCAAGCGGTTTGAAAAAGATAGTCCTGCGCAAGAGAAAGGCATGCCTACCGCTACCTTTGCGAAAAAATTGCTCCGCGCAATCAAAAACAACAAAAAACATGTGTATATCGGCAGGAAAGAAATTTTAGCACCCTACGCTAAGTTTTTCGCCCCGGGTCTCTTTTATTGGCTTATGGCAAAAATCGCCAAACGAAAACAAGCCAAAATGGACGAGAAAGCACCAAAGGCATAACCCAAAAACAAAATTTGCCTTAACCTTTTTTTAATGTTGCAAATTTCAGTGGTATACGTTCATCATTTTCCGTTTATTTGCACAACCTTTTTATCACATAGTTTATTATGACGCAAGAGACAGTTCTCCAATTGGAGGACGCTAAAATATTCCAAGGTGAGCACCTTGTCCTTTCCGATGTCGACATGGCTATTGGAAAGGGGCAATTCGTTTATCTCATCGGCGAAACAGGCAGTGGAAAATCAAGCCTACTAAAAACTCTTTACGGTGATTTACCTCTTAAAATAGGTAAAGGCAGTATTGTTGGCTATGATTTACACACCCTCAAAGACAAAGACATCCCCTATCTACGTCGTAAAATCGGCATCGTTTTCCAAGATTTTCAACTCCTCACTGACCGTGACGTCAATGGTAATTTAAAATTTGTGCTTCAAGCCACCGGTTGGAAGGACAAACAAAAAATTGACGCCAAAATTCAAGAAGTTCTCCAAAAGGTAGGTATGGCTACAAAAGGCCACAAAATGCCCTACCAACTCAGTGGTGGCGAACAACAGCGCATTGCCATAGCACGTGCGCTGCTGAATGACCCAGAGCTCATCATTGCCGATGAGCCCACGGGAAATTTGGACCCGGGTACTTCCGAGGAAATTATGATTTTACTGACCGAAATCTGCAAAAATGGAACTGCCATTTTCATGGTTACACACGATTATACCGTAATTCTCAAGTTCCCTTCCTTTACCCTCAAATGTGAAAACGGGAAAATCTTCGAGACCATGCAAACCAGTTATTAAAAATTTTGTTACCACATACCCTTTCAAAAAACATAAAAAATTACTCTCTTCAAATGAAGCATGCTAAAACGCTACTAATTGCGCTGCTCTTTTTTTCCTTCTCTTTCTCGGCGTGGGCTCAAAATGCCACAGTGAGAGGTTTTATTTATGAAAAAAAGAACCAAAACCCCGTTGGTTTTGCAGCTATTGGTTTAAAAGGAACTGCCTTTGGTGCTAGCTCTGGAAATGATGGCTACTTTCAAATCAATAATATACCTCCAGGATCTTACACGCTAGTTATCTCTTTTGTGGGATTTGAAACCATAGAAAAAGAAGTCACTTTATCGGCTGGTCAGTTGTTTTCTGAAAAATTCTATCTATTAGAATCCTCTCAGGTGTTGGATGATGTGGTTATCAATGTGGAACGACAAGAGATGAAAACAAAGGTATTAACCAGCGTGGTTTCCCTCTCTCCAAAAAAAATCATTGAATATTCCGTAGGTGGCGATGCAGATTTAATCCGTGCCGTTCAGGTGATACCCGGCGTTATTACAACAGGCGACCAAGGTGGACAGATTTATATACGCGGCGGAGCCCCCATTCAAAACTTGACTTTATTGGACGGAATGATATTGTACAATCCGTTTCACTCTATCGGTTTCTACTCCGTTTTTGACACCGACATCCTCCAATCTGCGGATATTTACACCGGTGGTTTTCAAGCAGAATATGGCTCACGAACTTCTTCGGTCATGGACATCCGCACACGCGATGGCAATAGAAGCCGGTTTGCAGGCAAGGTAAGTGCTAGTACCTACATGTCAAAAGTGCTTTTAGAGGCGCCCATTGGCAAAAAAGACAAAAATGGATTGGCGCCAGCATCTATTCTTATTTCCGGTAAAGCTTCTTATCTCGACCAAGTTGCGCCCATCATTTACCCCTATGTAGACAATCAATTCGACGGTATTCCTTTTGCTTTCGCGGATATTTACAGTAAGCTAGCCTTGGTGTCTGACAATGGCTCAAAAATCAACATCTACGGTTTCAACTTTACCGATGCGGTTCGCCTTTCACAAACCCAAAGTATCAATTGGGCTTCCTCGGGTGGTGGTGCTTATTTCAAGGCTATTCCCGCTGGATCAGCCGTAATTATGGAGGGGAATTTCAACGTTAGCAACTACTTCATCCGATCTACAGAATTAGAAGACCGCCCCCGACAAAGTGAAATCGGCAGTTGGAATGGAGGCTTGGATTTCACCTATTTAATGCGGAAAAATGACGAACTTAAATTCGGAATTCAACTCATCGGGTATAGCACTGATTTCACCTTTACCAATGCATTGGGTCGCACGTTGGATCAAACGGGCAACAGCAGTGAATTAGGGTCCTATTTTAAATACAAGTACGCCCAAGGCCGCCTTTTAATTGAGCCGGGATTGCGTTTGCAATATTACTCCTCCCTGGGCGAACTCAGCCCCGAACCCCGAATTGGCGTGAAATACAACTTCAATGACAGACTCCGTCTCAAAGGTTCGGGCGGTTGGTACTCCCAAAACCTTGTCGCTGCCAACTCCGACCGCGATGTGGTGAATTTGTTTTACGGTTTCCTCAATGGACCTGAAAATATCCCCGAAACTTTCCGTGGTGAAGAAGTACGCGGACGTGTGCAAAAAGCGCGGCATATTGTGTTGGGTTTTGAATACGATTTAGGCAACAAAATCGACATCAACGTAGAAGGGTATATCAAAGACTTTAACCAAAGCACTAATGTCAACCGCAATCAAATTTTCCCAAACACAGAAGCGTACCGCGACAAACCAGAAATACAACGACGTGATTTCTTGATAGAAAAAGGGCTTGCCCGCGGAATAGACTTTTTAGTAAAATGGAACGAAAAGCGCTGGAATGTGTTCGCCGGGTACTCCCTTAGCCAAATCATACGCGACGATGGCATTACCGAATATTTCCCTCATTTTGACAGAAGACACAACACCAACATCGTATTTACGTACTTTATTGACAGCAAGAAAAATTGGGAAACCAATGTGCGATGGAATTACGGTAGTGGATTCCCATTTACGCCAACCGTTGGCTATTACGCAGAGCAACCCTTTGTAAACCCAACCACTGGCGGCCCCAACCTCAACTTTGATTACACCACCGAAAATGGAGAAGCTGGAATCATCTATGGCGATTTAAATAGCGCTAGGCTCCCGCAATATCACCGACTCGACATCACCGTGCGCAGGGTGTGGAAAGTGAGGAAATACGAAGAAATTGACTTGAGCTTTGGCGCTACAAACATGTACAATCGAAATAATATTTTCTTCTTTGATCGTGCAAACTTTAGAAGAGTGGACCAATTGCCCATTATGCCAACCGCTGCTCTGTCTTATAAATTCTAAGACAACTGCCACGTAACAAAAAAAGGAGGCGCAATGGATTGCGCCTCCTTTTTTTTTTGATCTTTAGAAGAACTATTTCAATAAAGCTGCTTGATAATTGGGCAGCATTCTAGCTATGTATTTCCCGAGAATATCAAATTCCAAATTAACCATAGCGCCCAAGGTCAATTGATGAAAATTAGTAAAGGAATACGTGTAGGGTATAATGGCCACTGAAAAATAGCCCGGCTCAGCATCAACAACCGTCAAACTTGTTCCATTGATGCAAATACTTCCTTTTGGAACCGTAATGTGCTCGCCTTGTTGATAAGAAAACCCGAAAATCCAACTTCCGTCTTGCTCCTCAATTTTTGTACATGTAGCTGTTTGGTCCACATGCCCCTGCACCATATGACCATCCAACCGGTCGCCCAGACGCATGCAGCGCTCGAGGTTCACCTGATCTCCTTGCTTCAGAAGCCCAATATTGGAACG
>JAIULY010000156.1 GCA_022565875.1 Schleiferiaceae bacterium
CACTCGACATAATTTGTGTCAAATACCTAATTAAATAAAAATATAGATGTTGTAAATTTATTTCAACTCGTCATACCTACAAAGATATCCACATAATAGAAAAAACCTTTCCCCCTTCCAAACGTCCTTGCCTTCCTCCGGTAACCTTTAACTCCCCTTCCTGACTTGACCATTCATACGTTGCGCCATCTTTTCCTTCAAATGTGTTGGGGAATTGCACCTTTGAATCCACAGCGAAGGCGCTAAAATCATCGTAACGCACGCTGTAATGCCCTGTAATTAAACAACCGGATCCAACTTCCTTGGCTACTTTGGCGGCATCAACGGTGGTGCTGTGGTTGGATTTGTTGGCCAAGCGTTGATCGGCGGCCATAAAGGTGGTTTCGTGATACAAAACCGTTACACCTTTTATATACGCAGCTAACTGTTCGTGGTAGGCTGTATCGGAACAAAAGGCATACGAAACAGGTGTCGGTGGGTCTAGCGTCAATACCGAATTGGGTATCACCTCGCCGTCCTCTCTCACAAAATCAGCTCCGCGTTTGATCGTGTTCAAGGCCCAAACAGGAATGTCATACCCTTGAATCTGAAGCAAATTGATAGTGCGAAGCTTGGGCTTTTCCTCGAACAAGAACCCTGTTGTGGGAATGCTATGGAGCAATGGAAAACTGCTTACGCGTACTTTGTCATCTTCAAACAAGACCTGTTTATTACCCGATTGTGTTGCTTTAAAATGCAACGGAAACCGCAATTGGGTATTGGATGCCTTCAGTTGAATTTCGATAATATCTTTCAGGAGCGTAGGTCCATAAACGGTGAGCGGAGTTCTTCGATCGAGTAAGTGAAAGGATGACAATAGCCCAACCAAACCAAAATAGTGATCGCCGTGAAGGTGGCTGATGAAAATATGATTGATTTTAGAAAAGCGCAGTTTCATGCGCCGGAGATTGACCTGTGTATTTTCACCACAATCAATAAGAAAGAAATGGTTGCGCAGCTCCAACAATTGCGACGTAGGATTTTGTCGCGTGGAGGGCGTTGCAGATCCGCAACCTAATATGGTCAGGCGTAAGCTCAACTTAATGCTGAATCCAAACTTTTTCTCGGAAATGATGCGTGCCTACCTCGACCTGCAACACGTAAAAACCCGCCGGTAAGTGCGCTGTAGACAAACGCGTGGGTACTGATGAGATTGTGGCTTGCTCTTGAATCACCATTGCCCCAGAGGCCGTGACTAAAGTAAGTGTTGCGGTAGTTTTGGCCAGTTGAGAAGGTAGTTGTACCTCTAAATAAGCATTCGCCGGATTTGGAAAAACTTGTAAGGGTTGCTTCGATAATTCTTCGGCAGAAACGGTGCCGTCAACAGTGATACGCATGTCAAAAAAGAAGGTATCGATAACGCTACCCAAGATGGGCATGGTACCATAACCAACTGTTTTTACAGCAACGGTATAAGTCATCCCCGCAGTGGAAGCCGCCGGAATACCCGTTAAACGCACACAGCCATTGGCGTCGCCCAACCAAAAACAATCGTTGTTATCGCAAGCATAAGTTATCCCCGCGGGTAAGTTATCCAACGAGTGAATTTTCATGGAATCAATGGTCACTGTAAGTTGAAAACCCAAGGTGTCTACTATAGTATCTTTGGGTACTTTCACCTGTGCAGTTACATCATACGGCTCACCCACCTCAGCATTTGGCATGAATATAACGCCATCACTATCAATGAAACCAGGCGCTGGTGGATAAATACCAGGATCTGTCGCTGACGTGGCGTCGACTGTACAGTTTTGGCCCATTGCCGAAAGGCCAAGGACAACAAGTCCGATAAAGAGTAATGCTTTTTTCATGATTCGTGTTTTAATGGGGTGTGTAACTAGAAGGTAATCGTCAATTATTCTAAACCAAGTTGTCGCTCTATCTCTTCCATTTCCAAATAATCCAACGCTTCTTGATGGGTTGGCACCACAGGGAAATCATCTTCAAAATCATCTAAAAGAGATTCGCGAACAATTACAATAAATGACTTTTGAGATTTGCGATGGGCTTTGTATGCCTTTTTAAGAGCCGATATACCGGAAATGGATTCTGCATTGCCAAAGTCAATAACAACGTGGTGCTTAGCAACTGCCAATTCCAATACTTGCTCAACTTGCTCTTCTGTTATAAATGCGTCATCCATTCCCAAAAAGAGATAGTCTTCATTTTCTTCTATTGTGAGTGCCATATTAGTTGTTTTTAAAGTTCAATTGTGACTTACTCGCCAGCAAGTACAAAACAGCCATGCGTATAGCCACACCATTTTCTACTTGATTGAGTATAATAGAATAATCACCGTCAGCCACCTCACTGCTGATTTCCACGCCTCTGTTAATCGGCCCGGGGTGCATGATAACAATTTCTTTGTGCAATTCGTTTAGCACCGTTGCATTGAGTCCATAGTGTTTGGTGTACTCGCGCAAGGTTGGAAAATACGTAATATCTTGGCGTTCGTGTTGTACGCGGAGCATATTCGCTACATCACACCATGCCAAAGCCTCTCGTAGATTGTAGCTCACTTGCACGCCAAGTCGTTCGATGTACTTGGGTATAAGTGTGGCAGGGCCGCAAACCATTACCTCAGCGCCGAGTTTTCTCAAGCAAAGTGCATTGCTTAATGCTACCCGTGAGTGCAATATATCGCCCACAATAACTACGCGTTTCCCTGCCAAATCGCCCAACTTTTCGCGCATAGAAAAAGCGTCAAGTAGTGCCTGCGTGGGGTGTTCATGCGTGCCATCACCGGCATTTACAATCACGGAGTTGATGTGCTGCGAAAGAAAGACAGCCGCTCCAGGATGGGGATGACGCATCACCACCATATCGACTTTCATCGATAAAATATTGTTTACCGTATCTATGAGCGTTTCACCCTTGCTCACCGATGAGCCAGAAGCGGAGAAATTGAGAACGTCTGCCGACAAACGTTTTTCTGCTAATTCAAAGGAGAGTTTGGTTCGGGTCGAGTTTTCAAAAAACAAATTGGCGATAGTGATATCGCGCAGGGAAGGCACTTTTTTTATCGGCCTGTTGATGACTTCTTTAAACTGCTCAGCTGTTGCGAATATCAGTTCGATATCTTCGCGGGTTAAGTCTTTAATTCCCAACAGATGGGAAACGCTGAGTTCATTCATTTTCTTTGTGTGTTACGAGAAAAACAGAATCGGAATCACCTTCTTCTTGCCACTGCACTAATACGCGCTCACTGGGAATGGCATCAACTTGGCGTCCGGTGTAATTGGGCTGTATAGGGAGATGACGGGTAAACCGTCGATCGATTAAACAGAGTAACTCGATGGTTTTGGGGCGCCCAAAACTGTGTATGGCGTCCAGAGCCGCTCGCACAGAGCGTCCAGTGTACAACACGTCGTCTACAAAAACAACATGCAGGTCTTCCACAGGGAAGTCTATCTTGGTTTGGTTGGCTTTGATGGGTTGCTGACGACGGCGAAAGTCATCCCGAAAGAAGGTAATGTCGAGGTAGCCCAGTTTAGGAGCCGGCACTTTAAAAGTATCACGCAAAATAGTTACAATGCGATTGGCCAACATGGGGCCCCTTGGTTGCAAGCCAATGATAACCGTGCTAGAAAAATCCTCATGGTTTTCTATCAATTGCCGACATAGACGATTGAGAACTACCTCCAGTTCTTCCTGACCTACTAGCAATTTTTTATCGGTTTCCATGGTGCTACAAATGTAAGGTACTCAATTGATTTCTCCGTGCTTTTTTTTGATTAAACAGAGGCCATAGCTTCTGGTGAATTGGTTTGATAAGGTTTGTATTTCCAACGTTTGGGTGGCCCATTTAACCAATTGGCGATATGCTGAGCGGCGGTCATTACCAACAAACTCAATTCTAAAACGGGTAGCAGCAACAAAAGGTCGTATCCGCCCAGGTGTCTCCCGCTGAGAGCCATCACCAAGTAACTAAATACATACCGAAGCCCGGCCAACACCAGTAACTCTTGCCAAAACTGAGGGGACAACACTAAACCACACGCGAGCACTGCGTAAAAACCAAGGGTTGTCATAGCATAGCAACCCAGAAGAAAGGTGTGTTGTTTTTTATAAAATTTCCCCGCCGCGAGATGCCTGCGCTTTTGAAAAAACCAGTTTTTGAAGTTCTCTTGGGGTTCACTTAGGGTATGGGAGTCTTTGTGAAAAACAATATTGGTGTTCTTCGAGTGAGCCACTTGGTTGACAAATAAGTCATCGTCGCCATAAGGCAGGTGCATGTGTTTTACAAACCCCTTAGCTTCATAAAACAACTTGCGATGGTACCCTAAGTTGCGTCCTACGCCCATATATGGCAAGCCCACATTTGCCCAGCTAAAATATTGAATCGCCGTTTGCATAGTTTCAAAGCGGATAATCATATTCAAAAAACTACGCGTGCGATTGTAGGCGCCAAAACCCAATACCAATGGCTTGTGCGATCCAAAACCGCTCGCCATCCACTGCAACCAATTCGCAGTGGCCGGTCGGCAGTCAGCATCCGTAAAAATCAAATGTTCGTGACTCGCGGCTTTGATTCCCAAGGTAAGCCCGAATTTTTTGCCATTGAAAAAACGATCGTTTTCTTGTACATTCACCACTTTAAGCCGATCGCCATATTGGTATTTGAGCTGCTCCAAGACCTTTTCACTAGTATCTATAGATTGATCGTTTACGGCAACCACTTCAAAGTTGGGGTACGTTTGCTCCATGAGCTGCGGAATGATTTCAGAAAAGTTAGCGGCTTCGTTTCTTCCGCATACCACTACCGAAACAGGGTGTGTTGCTTTAGGAGGTGTTGTCTTTACTTTCTTAAAAGCAAACCCCATAAATACAAAGTGATACAACAATTGCACCCCTACAATACCGGCCAATAAAAGGACAAAAATTCCCAAAGTCTGTCGTGTTGGTTTCTGTCCGCGAAAGTATAAAAAGGATAGGCTTTACTGTCTAAAAAGTTATCACAAAATGTTAACAGCTATCCGAGTCGAATAAGCCCCTAGACTCGGGTATTTTAATTCACTTTTCAGTACGAAACGGCAGGATATAGGTCTCGAGGAGTTGCTCAAATTGCCCTTTCGGAATTTCAACAGCGCCCAAACTGGCAAGGTGATCGGTGTACACTTGACAATCTACGATGGCGAAATTTTGCTTTTGCAAAAGCGAGATTAAATGTGCAAATCCGACCTTAGAAGCATCCGTCATGGTATGAAACATGGATTCCCCAAAGTAAACCTTCCCCAATACTACCCCATACAATCCGCCTACCAAAGCCCTATCATGCCAAACCTCCACACTCATGGCAAAACCGCGCTGGTGCAAATCCAAAAAACTGGCAATTAAATCTTCGTGAATCCAAGTACCGGCTTGTCCTTTTCTATACACGGCACCACAAGACCGCATTACGCTTTCAAAATCGGTATTGATGGTGACGGTAAACTTGTTTTTCCGCAGCACTTGTCGCAAGCTGCGCTTGGGCTGCCAACCGGGAACAAAAATCACCATGCGTGGGTCTGGTGAATACCACAAAGGCACTTCGCCTTCTTCGAACCAAGGAAAAATACCTTTGGAATACATTTCAATTAGTACAGATGGGTGAACGGTGCCACCTATTGCTACCAATCCATCCCTGCGGTGTGGTGAAGATAGCGATAATTCATGGGGGTAGTCAATGTCCATGACTTTAGGCCGCTGGAGCCTTATTGGTGCGCTCCCAATAAAGTTGCGTGCCTTTATCAATACCGTATTTCTCACAATATCCGCCCACTACCTCAAGTACATAAACCGCTGGACCTTCGGAAGGCAAACTGCGGGTGCTTTGTGGTTGTGCGTTTTTTTGTATCGATACAATGCGTTGCTGGTCGTCAACATAAATGATATCCAGAGAAACATACGTGTTTTTCATCCAAAAAGAACGCATCTGCATACCGCCTGGCATCAGGAAAAGCATACCCGTGTTTTCATCCATCGAGCGGCGGTACATCATCCCATATTGAATTTTCGCTTCGGTATCAGCAAATTCGATTTGGATTTCTTGCAAGGTATCGCCCGCTTCGTTAACAAACCATAAATCTCCTTCGTATTTAAACTTGGGCTCGTAAGGCTCCTTTTGAATGGTTGCCTTGGTTGGTGTTCGACCAGGTTTCTTACTAGGTAGTATTTGAAGGGCCAGAAAGGCCAAAAAACCTATGGCTAAGACGATAGCTACTATTTTGTTTTTCATTTCTTTAATGCAACTAATTTAGCGCTGATTAAGCAAATGGTTTACGCCCACTGAGGCTATAAATGACCATAAATAAACCCAGCAAAACTAATGGAATACTTAAATACTGCCCCATATTGAAGGACAATCCGGCTTCAAAGGCAACTTGGTTGGCTTTGAAGAATTCCACCAAAAAGCGGAAACCAAAAATCAAGATTAGGAACATCCCAAAGGTGAAGCCGTTGGCGGTGCGGAGTCGTTCAATTTTAAAAAGGGCAAATAGTATGACGAAAATGAGCAAGTAACCCAGTGCCTCAATCACTTGTGTTGGTAGTCGTGGTACGCCCAATACATCAACATATAGGGTGGGTTGTTTGGCCAAAAGATCATTTTCAATGGTATGCTCCGCGTGTACAAGTACGTTTCTATCGTCTCGCGATCGACTGTTTAGCATCGGCGCAATGCCGCGTTTGAAAATTTCTTGGAGCTCGGCTACCGAAGTCTTTCCTGCTGCAATTAACTCCATGCGATACATGGGATATACAACACTGTCTGTAGTATAGGTTTGCTCGAGTTTTTGGAAGTTCACCTCGGA
>JAIULY010000157.1 GCA_022565875.1 Schleiferiaceae bacterium
GAAATGAATAACACAAGTGAGTCGCCGATAACGCCGCGCCTAACATGCTATCTATCAATTAATTTTGGTTTAAAGTTTAAGGTTTAAAGTTTAAGTTAAACCTTAAACTTTCAACTTTAAACCTATTCGGAAATAATGGAAGAATGAATATACCAACGCAGTCGCCGAAAACGTCGTACCGCCCCCCCTCCATAAAAGAAAACACAGCATACAATCGATAAACGCTTAACCATTCACGAAATAAAAAACCTATAATTCCCTTTTTAATTTCATTTTATTTGTCCTGTGAGTTCTTCTTAATAATGCTATTTTTGGCGCAACTTTGCACGCAAGGTTTTGCTGGTGATGAATTAACCGAAAATTAATACTGCCAAGGGTAAGGCATTGTTGCAATGTCATAGTTTTGCCGCCAATTGATTATGGGAGATATTTATTTATACATTCTATTCTTCCTCTTCGGCTTAGCCATTTTGGACTTGGTTGTAGGAGTTAGTAATGACGCTGTTAACTTTTTGAATTCAGCGATTGGCTCTAAAGTAGCGCCGCTTCGGACGATTTTGATAGTCGCCTCTATTGGTGTGCTCTTGGGGTCTTCTTTCTCAAGTGGGATGATGGAAATTGCTCAAAAGGGTATTTTCAACCCGGGCTTGCTCACTTTTGAAGAAATCATGGTCATCTTTATGGCCGTCATTATCACAGACGTCATTCTGCTTGATGTTTTCAATACCCTTGGCTTGCCCACTTCAACAACCGTATCCTTGGTTTTCGAGCTATTGGGAGCTGCCTTGTGCGTAGCCATCTTGAAAACCTACGGTGATACCGGCGCTCTTGCAGGTGTTTCCTCTTATTTGAATTGGAGCAGCGCCACAAAAATCGTTTCTGGAATTTTCCTGTCTGTCGCCATTGCCTTTACTGTTGGTAATTTGGTACAACTTATTGTCCGCTTCTTTTTTACCTTTCGATTTGAAGAGCGATTGCCCAAAATAGGTGGCGTTTTTGGTGGGGTTGCAATTTCTGCCATTGTTTATTTCTTGCTCATAAAAGGTTTGAAAGGTGCTTCTTTCGTGTCTCCTGACCAATACAAATGGGTAGCCACACACACACTGGAAATCGTTTTTGGACTTTTTGTTGTTTTTGGGTTATTGACCCAATTCTTGATGAAGAAATACAACATTAACCCATTGAAAACCATTGTTCTCGCAGGTACGTTTTCCTTGGCCATGGCCTTTGCGGGCAACGACCTGGTCAACTTTATTGGCGTATCCGTTTCAGGCTATCAAGCCATGATGATATGGCGGGGTAGTGGATTAGGGGCATCGGAATTGTTGATGACTGATATGCAAGAGAGTTTGCAAGCGCCTTGGTTTTTGCTTACGGGAGCTGGAGTAATCATGGTAATCACCCTTTGGACGTCTTCAAAAAGTAGAAAGGTTTCCGAAACAGAAGTTAACCTAGCGCGTCAAGGGGAGGGTGATGAGCGCTTTCAAGCGAATGCTGTTTCTAGAGGAATTGTGGGAGCTGTTTTATCCTTAGAAAGAACCATCAACGCCGCCATGCCCGAGCGCTTGAAGTCGCGTATAAGCCACCGTTTTGTAAAAGAAGAGATTTTCTTTGGCATGCCACTGCACGATCAGCCTTCCTTTGATTTGGTTCGCGCCTCTGTAAACCTCATGGTCGCCTCTATTTTGATTGCTGTTGCTACGAGTTTTAAGTTGCCACTTTCTACGACCTATGTCACATTTATGGTAGCTATGGGCACTTCATTAGCCGATCGCGCTTGGGGCAGGGAGAGTGCTGTTTACCGTGTGGCTGGTGTTATTAATGTTATTTTGGGTTGGTTTGTTACGGCTATTGTTGCGTTCGCTAGCGCCATGCTAATGGCTACCGCTATCTTTTATGGTGGATTCTTCGCCATAGTAGGCCTTGTCGCGCTGGCTTTGTTTTTAATTATCAGTAGCAACAGACGATTTAAAAAGCAACAAAAAGCAATTGAAGAAGAAAATTTGTTGCTCTCTACAGTGGAGACCGAGTGGAATGAGTTGGTAAACGAGCTGCGGAAAAAATCTTCTGATACGCTTGATGCCATGCGTCGCAGTTATTCTATAGCACTGCGCGAACTCTCGATGGAAAACAAACCGATGCTCGAGCGCATGCGCAAAGAGTCGCGGAAAATCATGAACCAAACCGAGAAGCAGCGCTCCAAAATGGTGAAGTTTACACGAAAACTCAACAAAAGTGAGCTGGCCTCAGGGAAAATGTACTTGCTGTTGTTCGATACCTTAAACAAATCTGCAGAACGCCTAAACGTGTTGAATAATGTGGCGTTTGAACATGTCAACAATTATCACGACCCGCTAACCGAAGCGCAACGGAATCAATTGCGCGATTTGGAAAAAGTATACGCGGCCTTCTTGAAAAAAGTCATTAAAGCGGTAGAAAGTAAGTCTTACGAAGACTTGCCGTTACTCAAACAAGAGCGCGATGCCATCATGTCTCGCATTAGCAAACTCATGGACGAACAGCTCCAGTTTACCCACGACAAAAAAGGGAGCTCCAGAAATGCCATGTTGGTTTTTGAACTCTACCTTGCTACTGTTGATTTGGCTGAGTACTCTTTCAAAGTATTGGAGCTTTTCCACGACTTTTTAGCCAAAGAAAAACGCATTCAATTGGCAACGGATGCCAATAAAGAATCCGTTTTGAAAGGAGATCGGTAGCCAAAGCGAATGGGTGTATAATCTCATACGCCCAAACTTTGTCATTGTGTTCGCTCAATGTTTGCATGTTCGTGTATGTACACCACTTTTTCATTCACAAAAGCGTGAATGCCGCTTTTCCCCAATTCGCGTCCGTAGCCGCTAATGCCGGTACCGCCAAAGGGCAAGCGAGGATCTGACTTGACCACGCTATTGAAAAACACTGCGCCATCCTTTATTTTCTTCAAAGCGGTATAAAACTGTTCGGGTTTCTTGGTGAAGATGCTCAGGCCAAGCCCAAAAGATGTGTTGGCCGCCAAAGACAAGGCTTGTTCTATGGTGTCTGCTTTTGTCAGTACGGCTAAGGGGCCAAAAGTTTCCTCGCAAAAAGCAGCCATGCTTGGGGTAGCATTTTCTAGAATGGTAGGCTGGAAAAAGGCGTTTTTGCGCTTGCCACCGAATAGAATTTTTGCCCCGGCAGCCACACTTTCGCGCAATTGTCGCTCGAGATTTTCGGCCAAGTCAACGCGCGCCAGTGGGCCTATTTCTGTAGCCTCATCTAGTGGGTCACCGGCAACTAATTGGCTTACAGCGTTCACAAAACCATCGCGAAAAGCGTCATACACATCGGCCATTACAATCAAACGCTTTGCTGCGATGCAACTTTGTCCAGCGTTGCGCATGCGGCCATACAGCGCCGCGGTTACAGCCTTTGGGATGTCTGCATCACTGCACACGATAAATGCATTGCTACCGCCCAATTCCAATAGTGAGGGTTTGATGTACTTGCCGGCCAACGCCGCAACAGCACTCCCCGCTCTTACACTGCCCGTTAAGCTCACTCCAGCGATGCGAGGATCGGCTAGCAGCTGTTCGGTGGTGTTGTGATGTACCACCAAGTTGGTGTAAACGCCATTGGGTAACCCCGCTTTCTCAAAGGCTTGGGCGATTAACGCCGCGCAACCAAAAACATTGGGCGCATGCTTCAAGACAATGGCATTGCCCGCCATAAGAGTAGGCGCTGCAAAGCGAAAAACTTGCCAATACGGAAAATTCCACGGCATAATACCCAATATTACACCCAACGGATCGTATTGCACTTGTGAATACTCGGCGTCTGTTGTTATTTCTTCGACTTGCAACAGAGCTGCTGCATTTTGTGCATAGTATTCGCAAACCCAAGCACATTTTTCAATTTCTGCTAGCGATTCGCTAATGGGTTTGCCCATCTCTAGGGTAATCATTTCCGCGTGTTTGCCGCTGGCGTTTCGCAATTCGGCTGCAACGCGAATTAGGAATGCTTCGCGCTCTGTCACTGACAACGCCGACCAGTGCTCTTGTGCGGAGGTTGCCAGTGTAATTTTTGCTTCAAGTTCTTTGGCTGTTAGTGAGGTGTAGCTTTGTAGTGGGGTTAAGTTATGGGGGTTAATGCTTTCAAAAGTCATGTCCATTCTTTTGTGTGGGATTTGGAAAGAAAAAAGAAATGCGATAACCGAAGCGGCATCGCATTATAGCTAACAAAAAAGGGGGCAAAAGTTTTTGTGGGAAGCAATTATTTCAATTTTTCCAACATGTCTTTTACCATGCCATTGAGGTCCCATTCGGGCTGCCAATGCCAATCGCGTTGCGCTGCGGTATCATCGATGCTTGCGGGCCACGAGTCGGCAATTTTTTGCCGGAAATCGGGAGCGTAGTCGATACTGAAACCGGGAACTTCTTGCGCAACAGCTGCGGCAATTTCTTTGGGAGAAAAGCTGATGCCTCCAAGGTTATACGAAGAACGAATGTTGATATTTTCTGCGGGCGCCTCCATAAGTTGCAACGTTGCGCGAATGGCATCCGGCATATACATCATGGGGAGGTAGGTGTTTTCGGAAAGGAAGGAAGTGTATTTTCCGTTTTTCAAAGCTTCGTGAAAGATGTGTATGGCGTAATCTGTGGTGCCACCACCTGGTGCCGCTTTGTAACTGATAAGGCCCGGATAGCGAATCGAACGCACATCTACTCCGTATTTTTGGTGGTAATATTCACACCAGCGCTCGCCGGATTGTTTTGAAATGCCGTAAACGGTATTGGGTTCCATTACGGTTTCTTGCGGGGTGTTGTCTCTTGGAGTGGTTGGGCCAAACACAGCGATGCTGCTGGGCCAAAAGATTTTTTTGATGTGGCCATCTTTAGCGAGATTCAACACGTGAAACAACGTGGTCATGTTTAACTCCCAACCGCGCTCCGGATGTTGTTCTGCTGTGGCCGATAACATAGCGACCAATTGATACACGGTGGTGATTTCGTGTTGCGCTACAATTTCTTTCAGAGCAGGAAGATCCATTGCGTTGAGAAATTCAAAGGGCCCGCTGTTCATCACGTCTGGGTGCGCATCTTTGAGGTCGGCTGCTACAACAGCTTCATTGCCATGGCGTTGCCGCAACTCGAGCACCAAGTCTGAGCCAATCTGCCCAGCAGCACCGATTACTAATATCTTCTCTCTCATGTTTGGGTATTTTTTGCAAAGATAACCCGCTATCCAATCCCACCAAGAGACACCACCATGAGTTTTTAAGGTGCGCTTTCACCTTGTTTTTTTGTAATGGTTTGCGCCAAGAAAAACATATGCATTTGGCAATAGCTCCAAGATTTTAATTGGTATAGCCAAAAGTGCGATGCCCTGCCAAAACAACTCCGTACCCGTTTCTAACATTGTAAAACACTTGCGAGGGCTCAGAAAAAGGATTGAAACCGGATATTTCGTTGAGGTAATAACTGCGGAGATACCGCTCAAAGTCTTGGGTAACACTGGTGATTTCAATGGCATAGCTTGTTGATTGGCTACTCGACCAGCTCGCAGTCCGCAAGACAATCCTTTGACGGCTGCCATTCATGTTGTCATCGCGAATAATGCCTTGATAGGTTTCATTCAAACCATCTCCGATTTCGTCAAATTCGTCCATGAAAGAAAGTGAACTGAAATTGGGGTTTAAACAGCTAAACCATTCTTCGTAATAAGGTGAGCTGTTGTCATATTGTACCATTAAACGAACAATATAGCGTTCACCCGGAGCGGGTGAGTCTACTAAATCAAACTCAATGGTAGTGCTATTGTTGCCTCCAAATCTTGTAATGTTTTCTATAACAGGTTTTGTGGGCATCGTCTGTTCGGCCCATACCACGGGGTTTTTAAATCCTTCGCGCTCTGCTTCCAATTTGTAGGTAACGCCCCCTTGTAGCTCGTGTGTTAAGGGGTAGTGATAAATGGAATCTGAAACACGATTTGGGTCCCATGGAGCAGACCAATCCCAGTCTTCCGCAAAAGCAACGCCTCTGTTTACCGTTGCTACTCTTGAACCATCCGCATACAGCCGCACCGAAGCGTCGGTAATATCTTGCACGTTCCCGGGGGTCAAGGTGGCTTTCGATCCCGAAACGCTAACAAAAGTATTGCGAGCATTCCACGACCCGATATTTGGAAATGTGTCTCCTGCAATCAAATAGGCATTGAGCACAATGCTGGGTTCGTGTGGAGGCAATTCCAGGTCAATCACTTGTTCGCATGCAAATAAGCTGCATAAAGCAACGACTATAAGCGGTTTAAAGGCCCGTGGATGTGTTTTGTTTTTTGTGGTATGCATGACTTAAAATTTTATCCGGTAACTCAATGATGGAAGTATGGGGAAGAGGCTTACCTGTTTGACTACAGTTGAGCCATTCTCTTGTGCTGTGAAGAGGAAGAAAGCGTTTTGGCGGTTGTAAAAATTGTAAACGCTTAAGCTCCACGTGCTTTCGAATTTTGTGTGGGTTTTGTTCCAATTGAAACTAAAATCACCCCTGTGGTAAGCGGGAAAACGGAAACTATTGAGGTCGCCATAGTTTTCAATTACTTGTGTGCCAAAACTGTAATCCCCCAATGCGCGGGTCATGAAAACAGGCAGGTTGGTGGCTATTCCTGTTCCGTAAACCCATGTAAAGGCGACATCAAATTCTTTGGCAATATCGTAAGACAGTACTAGTGACATATCGTGGCGGCGGTCGAAGCGGTAGGGGTAAATTTCACCGTTGTTTAGGTTTTCAAATTGTCGATTGTTCCAGC
>JAIULY010000158.1 GCA_022565875.1 Schleiferiaceae bacterium
TGTTAGTCACGGTACTGTTATTTATGCGCCTAGATGCAAAAAGAAAGAGTTTAAATGAAAAGAACAAGGGGTATATGCTTAACCATAAAATTAATGCATTGGAATTAAGTGTATTGAATCAGCAACTGAACCCACATGATGTGAAGAATACCATATCTACGTTTAATAGTTATGTATTGAGAGAGGCACCATCGGCTTATAGAAAAATTGAGCCAATGATTGACTTGATTAATGCAGCCCTTTACTTTGATGGGATTACAGAGACCATACATAGACAAATACAACAGGTCTATTCGTACATTGAGTTGCACAATAATATTAATGAACTCCAAATAGCTGTACAGATTAACTGTGATATAGATAAAGACGTTAAGTTGCCAAGGTTACTTCTTAAAAACCTTGTTGATAATGCATTAAGGCATGGTGTGCTTCCAAAAAAGCGAAGCGGATTAATTGAAATTCAATGTCAAATGTCCTCAACCTATATACACATCATAGTGCAAGACGATGGGGTGGGCTATAAACAAGACACCGTAAATGGTATAGGACTACAAACCTATATTGATTTTTTTGAACTGCACAATCAGAAAAACAAAGCCAAAGCAAAAATCATATTTGAAGACGTTGCTGCTGGCACAAAAGTGCACATACAAGTGCCAAAAAATTATCAATATTTTAAGCTTGAGACAACATGACCTACGACTATGTTATTATTGAAAATAATCCCGGTCAAATAGACTTTTTACAAGTGGCTATGGCCGATTTCAAGTCGTTTACGTTTGCGGGCTCTTGCGGCTCATTGGTAGACGCTATTGGTCTTATTAGTAAAAAACACCCTCATTTAGTGTTTTTAGATGTAGAACTTAATGACGGCAGTGGCATTGAATTGCTAAAACAACTCCGCACACATATTGGTAGGTTTCCATTGGTTATCATGATGACGGATTACATCAAGTACGGTAAATATGCCGTTAATTACGATGTGCTGTATTTTCTTGATAAGCCGACAAAATTGAGTGAGTTAAGTCTCGCCCTGCTCAAGTTTGAAAAACGATTTAATGACACCTTGAAACACTTCACCATAAAGGACCACCTGGGCTATAGTTTTTACGACTTCAAAGAAATAGTTTACATTGAAAGCAAAAGTTCAAGTTCAATAATTTACTTGGCAAATCAGGATACACCGGTACTTCTATCAAAAAGTATAGGTGAGTTGGAACGTGTTTTACCTTCGCTTTTCTTGCGTATTCACAAACAATACATCGTTAATACGGACTTCATAAAACGTTTTAATACCCATTCTAAGAAAGTGGAATTGAATATTTCCACGAAAGTTGTGACGCTTAACATTGGGACCTCACATCTTGCATTTGTAAAGCAACAACTGCTCACAGCTAAAGTTTAAAAATGGTTAACCAAAGCATGCCGCCCCTATTTTTTTGAGAACTACTTGTTTCTGTTTGAAGTTCGTTGTTTCTATGCTTTCGTTGAGGTAGGATATGTTGTTGTTGGTTGGTTTTGTGCGATTGAGCGTGTTGTTTTAACGTAATCTCTGACAAATTGGATTCAAGTTGCTTTATTTTTGGCTGTTGTTATTCAACGAGTTTCTTCGACAATAAACGATTATAATAGTAGCGTATTTCAATTCGTTTTGAGCTGACCTAACCTATCAATAAATGAACAAAATCAAAAAAATGAAGCGCTTAGTTGCCATTTTAATAGCTGCAACCTTTACTGGACTTGCGGTTTTTTATTTTCCAGTTTCAGAGTTAGATGCTAAATCTGAATTTAGAAATTACATTAACAACCACCCCTATTTTGTGCGCGAAAGACTGGATCCTGATAGTATAAAAAAGATACCCAAATTTTTCAGACCAGATTTAGCCTATGAACAGGAATTTCTGAGCACACTTAACCCACAGCTTGGAAGACCGACTCCTGAAAATTTGTGGAGCATACACGACAGTGTTTCAGCCTATCAGTTTTCCGAGTCTACCCCCGGGAGTAGTAGTTCTCCATGGATTGAGAGAGGCCCAAACAATGTGGCGGGCAGAGTCAGAGCTTTAGCTTGGGATCCAAATGATGCAACCGGGAAAAAAGTTTGGGCTGGAGGTGTTACAGGAGGGCTTTGGTATAATAATGATATCACTTCTTCATCATCTGTTTGGGTTGCTGTCAGCGACTTTTGGGATAATATTTCTGTTACAGCTATAGCATTTGACCCAACGAATAGCAACACCATATATGTTGGAACGGGTGAAGGTTGGGGAATAGGTTTTTCAGGCGCAAGAGGTGCGGGCATTTGGAAAAGCACTAATGGGGGGCTATCGTGGACCCGTCTTGCTTCAACCAACGACTTCTTTTACATAAATGATTTGGTGGTAAGAAATGAGGCTGGAGTTGGTGTTGTTTATGCCGCGGTTGATGGAAACTTTAATAACGGTGTTTGGCACGGATTGAACACTATGGGCTTACAGCGCAGCTCCAACGGTGGTGTTTCGTGGAACCAAGTTATGCCATTGATACCAGCTATGTCGCACCATTATTTAGTTAGTGATTTAGAAGTCGGACCAAACAATAGACTTTGGGTTGGGACAAAGAGAACACCCTACAACATTTCAAACCGCGGTGGTGGCACTATTCTTTATTCAGATAACGGTGTTTCATGGGTTACGGCTTTTTCTAATCCTTCAAGCTTGAGTAACTCTAGAAGAGTTGAACTGGCCGTTGCACCATCTAACCACAATGTAGTTTATGCTATGATTGAAAACAACGCTGCTGTAGAACACATCATACGAACTACAAACGGAGGTGTTGCTTGGACCTTTTTAAATAAACCCATAGATCATGATTTAGGGATCCCGGCAACAGATTTTTCAAGAGGACAGGCTTGGTATGATTTGATTTTGGCAGTAGTACCCAACAATCCAAATGCTGTTATTGCAGGAGCGATAAATGCACATATGACTACAAATGGCGGCTTAAGTTGGAATCAAATCTCAAAATGGAGCAATAACCCAAATATGGGTACGCAACCTTACAGTTATATACATGCCGACCATCATCAAATAGTTTTCAAGCCCGGAAGTTCAACAGAGTTGATTTTTGGAACTGACGGTGGTGTTTCTTGGACCAATAATTTACCAAATGCAGCAACTAGTTCAGTCTTTGAAAACCGCAATAATGGACTAAACATCACACAATTTTATGCCGGAGCTATTCATCCTGCTTTTGGAAGTAATCAGATGCTTGCAGGATCGCAAGATAATGGCACACAGCGTTTTTTATTTAATAACATAGGGCCAACAAGTATGGCAACTTCAGGTGATGGAGCCTACTGTTTTATAGACCAAACCAACCCCAATTTTCAAATAACGTCTTATGTCTATAATTCCTATTTTCGAAGCGTAAATGGTGGAGTAAGCTTTCCATCTACTATGCAATGGGACTTAAGCACTGGAATGTTTATAAACCCAGCAGGTTACGATAACATTCAAAATATTTTGTTTTCTGCCAAAACGTTGAACACCATAAATAGGATTAGAAATGTTGAAACCACCCCTATTATTGATGATTTTACTGTTTCTGGCATGAATGCAATGGCTTCACATTTTTGCGTGTCTCCATTCACAACATCTTCGACAACATTGTTTGTAGGAACAACAGCAGGTGATTTGTTTAAAGTAACAAATGCCAACACAGCAAACCCAATAGCAGTGAGTATCGGAAATGCTTTGCCTCCAGGTTATGTTTCTTGTGTAGCACTGGAAGCCAGCGAAAATCAGTTGCTGGTGACATTGAAAAACTATGGGGTAAATTCAGTTTGGTACTCAAATAATGGTGGGCAAACTTGGGTCAGTAAGGAGGGCAACTTGCCCGATATGCCAATACGTTGGGCACTATTTAATCCCAATAATTTTAATGAAGTTTTGTTGGCAACAGAAGTAGGGGTCTGGGCTACTCAAAATTTTAATGCCAGTACTCCTGTATGGGTTCCCAGTAATAGTGGATTAGCTCATGTAAGAGTTGATCAACTTCAAATTCGAGCATCTGATAAGCGGGTTATGGCCATAACCCATGGCAGAGGTGTTTTTACAAGTGATGCTTTTTATATCCCGCCACATCCAGTCGCGAACTTCACAGCAAGTAATACTTCGCCATGCAGAAATGAAACAGTGACTTTGACTGACATCAGCACCAATACACCTACTAATTGGACTTGGTCTTTTGCCCCGCCAACTGTTTCTTTCCAAAATGGAACTTCCAATGCGTCGCAGCACCCTCAAGTCCGCTTTAGCCAATCTGGCTCATACAGCATTACCCTTGTCGCCACGAATGCATCAGGATCTGATACAATTGTCAAAAACGCATACGTTACTGTCCAAGACTCTGTTTTTGCGAGTGTAAGTGTTTCGGCATCAGATACAAGTATATGCTTCGGCGGATCCATTACTTTTTCGGCAAACGCTGTAAATGCTGGAGTAAACCCAAACTATCAATGGAAAATAAACGGTTTCAACGTGGGTGCCAATAGTACAGTTTTCACAACATCCACTTTAGCCAATGCGGACTTAGTGACTGTGGAGGTCACAAATATGGGTGCTTGTCAACCAGCGAGTAGCATTCAAAGTACTCCTATAGGCATTACCGTTAAGTCCTTGCCTGTTGTAAGTATAACAGCTTCAAAAACAGGGGTATTATGTGAGTCCGATACCGCTAATCTGATTGGGACGCCAATAGGGGGTGTTTTCTTTGGAACCAATGGTGTTGTCGGCAACCAATTTGTAGCAGCACTTGCCGGGCAGGGCTCGCATATGGTGTATTATCAGTACACGGATACCGATGGGTGCGAAAATATGGACTCTTTGCCATTGTATGTACAGGTTATACCTATGCCTACCATAGATATATTGGGTAGTGTATTGCGTTGTCAGCAGATAGGGTACAATTACCAATGGTATAGAGATAGTGTGCCCATTGTTGGAGCAAATCAAATAGAACTCCCCATTACTTTAAATGGCAGATACCAGGTTGAGATAAGCAACAATGGTTGTAGTATGATTTCAGCTGTAATGGAGATTAATACTATCAGTTTGCAAAATTTTCAAAGTTTATCAAGAACAAGTATCTATCCCAACCCGACTAATAACTTTACGAAAGTGGCTTTTTTTAGTCAGCACAATGGGAATGTGCTTTTCCAGCTTTTATCATCGAATGGTCAGTTAATTCAAAATAGCAACTGGAAAACTATTTATGGGGACAATGAGTTTGAAGTAGATTGCTCACAGCTAAGTAGAGGGTTGTATTTCATTGTTTTAGATGATGGCCAGCAGCAATCCGTATTTAAACTTGATGTGTTTTGAAAAATCTTGTTCTGCTTGTTTGGCTATCATTGGTCAGTGGTGGTTGTAAGGTGCTTCAAGACAATACAGCACTGAGCCACTGTGTTTGGGACACGCCTATCGTTGAAGTTGTGGTGTCGGGCGCCAATGGTACTCGCTTTTTGTCCACCAAAGCAAATTGTACAACAGATAGCTGTTTTGTGCCGAGTCAACTTTTTATTAATGGGAAGAACATACCTTTTCATTTTTCAAAAGAGCCTTATGGCTGCCAAATTTCCTCGTTTGTTGCTTTAGATAATGATGAAAATCAAACGATAGCAACTACGGAAACGAATAATAATTGGGGCGAAAAAATATTAAACGCATTGACGGTGAGTGCATTGTTAATGGATGACACATTAAATGACACATGCTACTTTGATAAGGTGCCAGTTAAAATGAATGCGCCAAACGAGCTGTTACCTTCACATTAACATTTCAATAGCGGTAGTATAAAGAACGCAGTAGAAACATCCTTTTTGTTTTATAGAAATAGTTTTTGGCTCTTTTTAGTCAGTACAGGTAGGGTCGATTTCCATCAACATCGATACAGGGCTTATTTTTAGGCTGAGGCTAATACGTTGGTTGGCAGTAGTTAAATCCTTAAGTAGTAGTATTCGGCATAAAGTGTTTATGTTTTGTGATTTCAATTTAAATCGCTTCTATGCTGCTGTTAGCCTTGAAAAGCGGATTGTTTATTGGTTTTGTGCGCTCAAACTACCTAACAAGTAGCCTATCTTGTAAATCCATTAATTGTATCCACTACATTTGAAGCAACTTAACCTATCCGTTATGAAACTTCAATTGTTATCTATTTCCATTTTGTTTTTGTTGCTCTTTAGTTGTAAAAAAGACGATACTCCCTCCTCCGCACCAACGAAAGAATACTTTTTATTCGCCAAAGTTGATGGTGCATCCGTTCAATTTGAAGGAGACTTCTTTTGTCTGTATACCCTATTGCCATTTGGAGGAGTTTCCATCACAGCTACAAATGCCCAAGCCACAGAAATGTTTACCATCACAATATCAGAAAACCTTGCTGTGGGTAATTTCTCTTTTGAGACCACCACAACAGGAGCGGTCTTGGGCCAGTATGTGAAAGACAATCAAAACTTCACCACCATGGAAACCAATACAGGCACACTTACCATCACTGCTTTTGATGCAGACAAAAAAGTATTGTCAGGAAAATTCAACTTCGTAGCAAAAGATTTGAATTCCAGCCAGACGGTAGTGGTTACAGAAGGGGAATTTGTATGTAGGGGGGTGAATTGAA
>JAIULY010000159.1 GCA_022565875.1 Schleiferiaceae bacterium
ATAATGGTGGAAACAGAGGCATTGGTGTCATTGAGCATGTTCGACCACGTAATACCATCTAATGATGTCTGCCATTGCATAGATTGTCCTGTTCCAAACGACATCGAATCCACACTCAAGTTAGTGGATTGCCCCAAACAAACTACTTGAGGGTCGGCTACGGTATTGCCTGCGATAGGTGGCGAAACACAAGGGCCAGCTGGCACCCAATCAAAACCCAACACAGCCAAATTGGCCTGTATACCCGAGGGCGATGGATTCCCTGCTGGGCCAAAGATACTGGTGTTAGGCACATTCACTTGACGTACAGAAAACCCTGGGGTATATCCATCCTGACGCGCATCTATGATAAAATTACTAACTCCGTCCCATAAAAAGGGGGTTTGTAAGGGAAACTCAACCCAAATACCACCAGAAATACTGGAGGTATTTGCGAATGAATTGACGCTATAGCTTGGCGCATTTATAACGGAAGTCAACCCCGTTGGCCAACTTCCCGAATTACCTACCCAATCATTGAAAGAGGTGTTCCCCATATCAATTTGAAGGTTGGTGAAATTAAATGGGCCATTGGTAGCCGTAGTCAAAAAATACAACTTTGTAATAATACATGGCGGCTGCCCAGGAAAATTACTCGGTTGAAAAATCCATGCCCTCCTATTTGAAGTGGCACTATTAAAAGGAAACACATTCGTTGAAGTGGCTCCTCCATCATAAATTACTTGTGGTTGGGCCTGCCCCAACACGTCGCTTAACGGTAACATTAAGACCAATAAAAGGCCAATCCACCTTGTTGATTTAAGTAAAAATTGTTGCATAGTAAATAGATTTTATGAGGGTTCTAAGTTAGGTGTTTTTAGCATAAAAAAAATAAAAACCAAAAAAAAACTCGGCTTATTGCCGAGTTTAAGATTATATGCGAATCTTATTATTAACCTAAAGCATCTGCTCCACCAACAATCTCAAGAATCTCATTGGTAATGGCGGCTTGACGGGCTTTGTTGTATTCCAACTTCAAATCATCGCGAATCTCTTTGGCGTTGTCTGTTGCTTTGTGCATGGTTGTCATACGCGCTCCGTGTTCTGAGGCGAAGGAATCCAACATACCTTTCAACAATTGTGTTTTCAACGTTTGTGGGATCAACGTTTCCAAAATTTCTTTTTGCCCGGGCTCGTAGATATAGTCACCGAGGTTGGATGCGTCAACATTTTCTACCGGTTTTATGGGTAAAAACTGCTCGGTCATCAAATTTTGTGAGGCTGCATTTTTAAACTGATTGTAAACCATATCCACGCGGTCTACCTCGCGGTTTAAGAACTGCTCCATTACACCCAACGCGATAGCTCCCACTTCCTCCGGACGCAACTCTTTGAAAATATCGATGTGGTCGGCGTCTACTTGATAGCCATCTTTTTTCAAGGTATCGCGTCCCTTTTTGCCAATGGCCAAAATCGACACGGAAACACCCTGCTTGGTGTAATTGTCAGCCAAACGCTTGGCTTGTTTAATCACATTGGTGTTGAATGCACCACAAAGTCCTTTATTGGATGTAATGACAATCAACAACACTTTTTTCACATCGCGTTGCTCGCCATAGGCACCCTCTGTGGGGTCTAAGGTAGCACTGATGTTTACCAAGATATCTTGCAGTTTGTCTGCATAAGGACGCATTTGGGTGATGGCATCCTGTGCCTTCTTTAATTTTGCGGCAGAAACCATCTTCATTGCAGAGGTAATCTGCATGGTGCTTCCTACGGAGGTAATGCGAGTCCTTAATTCTTTTAAATTGGCCATTGCAATTTCTTGTTGAATCTAAAAAAGAGGGAGGCGGTAATCACCTCCCCTTATGAGGTTGCAAATTAATTGCTAAATTTAGCGGAAACTTCTTTGGCGGCGCGTTCAATTGCTACGGCCTGCTCATCGGTCCATTTACCGGCACGAATGGCTTCCAATACCGCTGGGTATTTGTTCTCCATGTACTCGTGGAAATCCACTTCGAAAGCACGAATTTTTTCCACGGGAACGCTGTTCAACAAACCTTTTGTTCCGCAGTAGATAATCGCAACTTGCTTTTCAACAGCTAGTGGTGAATTAACACCTTGCTTCAAAATCTCAACGTTACGACGACCTTTGTTAATTACCGACATCGTAGCCGCATCGAGGTCAGAACCGAATTTGGCAAAAGCTTCCAATTCGCGAAATTGGGCTTGATCCAGTTTCAACGTACCTGACACTTTTTTCATCGGCTTGATTTGGGCGTTACCACCCACACGCGATACCGAAATACCCACGTTAATCGCTGGACGTACACCTGAGTTAAACAAATCCGCTTCCAAGAAAATCTGTCCATCGGTAATCGAAATTACGTTGGTTGGAATATACGCAGAAACGTCACCGGCTTGTGTTTCGATGATAGGAAGGGCTGTCAATGAACCACCACCTTTGACTTTACCTTTCAAACTTTCTGGCAAGTCATTCATTTGAGAAGCGATGGTATCGTCGTTAATGACCTTAGCAGCGCGCTCTAGTAAGCGACTGTGTAAGTAGAAAACGTCACCTGGATACGCCTCACGGCCTGGAGGACGACGCAACAACAACGATACTTCACGGTAGGCAACCGCTTGTTTAGACAAGTCATCATAAACAATCAAGGCGGGTCTACCCGTATCTCTAAAGTACTCACCGATGGCGGCACCGGCAAAAGGAGCAAAAAACTGCATCGGAGCGGGGTCTGATGCGTTGGCTGCAACGATGGTCGTATAGGCCATAGCACCTTTTTCTTCTAGTGTTTTGGCAATGGCCGCTACTGTAGAACCTTTTTGGCCGATAGCCACATAAATACAGTAAACAGGCTCGCCTCTATCGTAAAATTCTTTTTGGTTGATAATGGTATCCAACGCCACGGTAGATTTACCCGTCTGGCGGTCGCCAATAATCAACTCACGCTGACCACGACCTACAGGAATCATGGCGTCTACAGCTTTGATACCCGTTTGAAGGGGCTCGTTTACCGGTTGACGATAGATTACACCAGGAGCCTTGCGCTCTAGGGGCATTTCAAAAGTTTCGCCTTCAATTGGGCCTTTGCCGTCGATGGGCAATCCAAGTGTATTGACCACACGACCCACAACGCCTTCGCCTACGCGAATAGAAGCGATGGTTCCGGTGCGCTTTACAGCTGAACCCTCGTGAATGTTTTCAGCCTTTCCCAACAATACGATACCGACGTTGTCTTCTTCAAGGTTCAAAACGATACCGCGAAGACCAGTTTCGAACTCAACGAGTTCACCAGCTTGGGCGTTTTCTAAACCGTAAGCACGAGCAATACCATCACCGACCTGCAATACGGTACCAACTTCTTGTAGTTCGGAATCAGATGAGAATCCTGCGAGTTGTTGTTTAAGGATGGCTGAAATTTCAGCCGGTTTCACTTCTGCCATTGTTATATGGGTTAAATTGTGACTTCTTTGTTACTAAAATAAAACTTAAAGCTCGGGTAGGTATGGGTTTTCTTGGAAAGAACGACGCATGTTTTTCAGCTTTGTACTTACACTAGCGTCTACTAATGTATCGCCTACCTTCACTGTAAATCCTCCAATCAAATTGGGCTTCACTAAATTTTTGAGCTGCACGGTGAATTTCGCATCCACATCAACCAATCCTTGCACCAACGCAAGCGAGGCGGCATCGAGCTCAGCTGCTGTTGTTATCTCGGCAGTTACAATGTGCATGTGCTTGTCGTACAACCGAACAAATGCATTGTAAATTTCAACCAAACTACCTTCGCGACCGTGACGAATGACCAAGTTACAAAAATGCATAGAAAGGGCGGATACATGCTTACCGATGATTTCAGTCATGATGCTTTCCTTTTTATCCGCTTTGATCACTGGGCTATTGAGCACCGCGCGCAGGTCGGGCGCACTTTTTAGCATATCGAGTAGAAAGGTTACATCGTTGCGAATCGCATCGATTTCTTTCCGCTCTACTGCCAAATCGAGCAATGACTTCGCGTATCTTGAGGCTATTTTTGGATTTCTCATGCGAGGTCTTAGTTCAATTTAATGTCTTTCACCAAATCCGCAACAAGTGCTTTTTGGCTATCTTGGTTATCCAATTCTTTTTTGAGAATTTTTTCAGCAATGTCGATGGCTAACTCACCAATAGAATTTTTCAATTCCGTAACGGCAGCCATTCTTTCGTTTTCGATCAGCTTGCGCGCATTTTCAATCATGGCAGCGCTTTCGTTTGTGGCAGCTTGTTTGGCTTGAGAAACGATACTGTCCTTAATTTCACGAGCTTCTTTCAAGATTTCATCGCGCTCTGCTCTCGCCTGACGCATGATTTCTTCGTTTTCATTTTTCAAATTGGCAATTTCTGCACGTGCTTTTTCAGCAGTTTGCAAGGCCTCATTGATAGAATCTTCTCTGTCGTTTACAGCTTTTAGAATGGGCTTCCATGCCAAAGCGCGCAACAACACCACCAAAATCAAAAAAGTAAGGGTTGTCCAAAAAATCAACCCAAAATCTGGAGTTAATAATTCCATTGTGTTCTATTTATAAAAAAATCGTTTTGTTAGGCACTTTAAAAAAAGAAAGGCTTGCAGCCAATCGCTGCAAGCTTTTCAATACAATTAAGCTGGGTTGTTACCCAACAATGCTACTACGATACCGAATAGACCGGCACCTTCGATAAGGGCAGCAGAGATGATCATAGCTGTCTGAATTTTACCAGAAGCTTCTGGTTGACGAGCGATAGCATCCATTGCAGAACCACCGATTCTACCAATTCCTAAGGCTACGCCTAATACAGCCAAACCGGCTCCTACTGCAGCAATACTTCCTACCATTTTACAAGTATATTAAATTAAACAAAGTACAATTTTAGTGATGGTCGTGCTCCGCTACGGCCTGACCAACAAATAGCGCTGTCAACAGTGCGAAAATGTACGCCTGAAGAAATGCAACTAGCAATTTGATTACGTAAATGAACAACGTCAACGCCATACTCGCGGGAGCAACGGCAAAGGATTCAAATACAAACGTCAATGAAATTAAACTCAAAATTACAATGTGGCCTGCTGTCATATTGGCAAACAGACGAATCATCAATGCGAAGGGCTTGGTGAGAATACCCACCAATTCAATAGGCGCCAATAACAAACGAATGGGCCATGGCACACCGGGCATCCAAATCATGTGCATCCAGTAATCTTTGTTGCCGTTCAAATTCACCAACAAAAGGGTCATGGCTGCCAATACCATAGTGAAAGCTATGTTCCCTGAAAGGTTAGCTCCTCCTGGTGCAAAGGGCACTAAACCTAACATATTGGCAAACCAAATGAAAAAGAATAGCGTCAATAAATAAGGTGTAAATCGCTTGTAGTGCTTCTCACCAATGTTTGGTAAGGCTACGTCGTCGCGCACAAATAAAATGAGGGGCTCAAATATGCCGGCCAATCCTTTTGGAGCTTTCCCTGGGTTCTTCTTGTAAAACTTGGCCACCGGCAAAAACACCAACAGCATCAAAAATACAGTAACGAAAAGGGAAGCCACATTTTTGGTGATCGAAAAATCTAACGGCTTTGCATTGGCTACTTTGTGATCTTCTGTGTAGGTAATGAAAGCCCCGTGATCGTTGGCTTCTGCATTGGCATAATAAATATGTCCATGATAATACGTAAACCGCTCGCCATTCTTTTCTACCACTACTTTACCGTCTACATCATGGTGAAACTCCGAAGACATAAATGTCGTCAAGCCACTTTCGGTAAACAAAATCACGGGCAGTGAAAGCGACACGGGGTGACCACCCCAATCAAACAAGTGCCAGCCATGCTCATCCTGTATGTGATGCATGATGACACCCGTAATATCAAATCCTTCGGATGCTTCCGTGTGTTCGTGGTCGTGATGACCGTCAACATGTTGCTGCTGATCTGGTGTAACTGCGGTAGCCGAAACTGCAAAAAATAAAGTGACTACAGCGGTGAAAAGGCCTGAAATTAAAGCGCTTCGCATGGGAAAAGTGTATGTTTATACCCGTTTTTAAAACGCTGCAAATGTAGCTATAAAACCTTACCCACAAAGTTATTCTAAAATGTTTTTTGATAAAATTATCGACTTTTTGTCGTGACCCGATTGAAAGTTGACAAATGTCATGAAAAATAAGTCACTCGCGTTGATCAATAGGTACTGAATGGCTCTCGAACAGACTGTGGTGTTTTGACGGAGAACAGTTGGTGCTTTCGCCTACAACACATCCTATTTTGGAGAGGGCAACTCCGTCTCCATCTTGAACTACCTGTAAAGCGTTACTGAAATTAAGCACATAAAAGAAGTTCTTTTTTATACCCAATGTCACCACCCCTGACGCTTTTTGCTCGTGGAGGGTTTCGCCCCAGGGGCTGTACCAGAAGTATTGGTACACTTCGACTCCGCTCAGTGCAAGCGGCAGGCCGTCGCGGTCGGTGATGTACTCCACATGTCCAAGTTCCCGCATAACATTGGCAAACCTTGCTGCGCTGCGGGCCAATGTAGCGCGGGATGCAAGCAAGTCCGGGTGATACCAATACATCAAACGGAAGGCGGGTGCGGTGTTGTCTTCGGTTTTGTGGGCTTGCGCGCTGTC
>JAIULY010000160.1 GCA_022565875.1 Schleiferiaceae bacterium
AAATGCACGCCCTCCACCAACATATCGGTGGAAACCAAGCTATAATCACTACCGTGATCAAAAACAGCTGCATCATCACCCACACCCAATTTGGTGCTTTCATGAAAAAAAGTAATGTTCTCGGTAATGTGCTCAATTAAACCAAACTCACCAAGTTGAGACAACGGAGTTCTTGAGGGTTGTGCTTCTTCTATCATGGTGCAAAAATAGCAAATCAAAATGGGCAAATGGGTGTTATTTTTAATAGGTTTTCGGTGCCATTACAATCCATTACAGTCGCGAGATTCGCGGATATGTGTTGTACTTTTGCCCGAACCGCACAAAGCGTGTCCATAAAATTAAAAGACCAGTATATGATCATTGCTTTTGGAGAAAACAGTCTCGATAAGCTCGAGGAACTCTTGCTATCGAAATACTTACTAGCAAAATATTTCATTTTGGTAGACACCAACACCAGTGAACATTGCTTGCCCCACCTGCTTGAAACTTGTGAAAGTCTGCAAGAAGCAGAAATTTTGGAAATTCCTGATGGTGAAGACAGTAAGTGTTTAGAAATTGTGCAACAATTGTGGGGCGGACTGCTCGACTCTGAAGCCGATCGCGAGTCTGTTTTGCTGAATTTAGGCGGCGGAGTTGTTACCGATATTGGGGGATTTGTAGCGGCTACCTTCAAGCGCGGCATTGATTTTATCAACATTCCCACTTCTCTTTTGGGCATGACCGATGCTGCCTATGGCGGAAAAACGGGAATCAATTTTCACCAGTTAAAAAACCAAATTGGCACATTTACCCATCCTGTAGGTATTTTTTATGATACCGTCTTTTTAGAGACCCTACCCAATGACCATTTGCGTTCCGGTACAGCTGAAATGCTAAAGCACGGCCTTATTGCAGATGCAGCATTGTATCACCAACTCAAAGCAGCCACCGCTGGTTTTGCCCACGACTTTGATGCACTGCTGGAAAAATCATTGCACATTAAAATGGCAATTGTTGAAGAAGACCAAAATGAAAAACACGTTCGCAAAAAGCTGAATTTCGGCCACACCTTTGGTCATGCTTTTGAAAGCTTCTGTGCTGAAAATGGGCACCACATACACCACGGCGACGCCGTGGCCGCAGGGATGATTGCCGAGAGCTACCTCTCTGCAAAAAAAGCGAATTTACCGGCATTGGAACTAGAGGATATTTCACATTTTCTAACAATGAGTTTCCCGAAAGTGCCCTTTGAAAAAGAGGACATCCCTACCCTACTGCAATACATGAATCACGACAAAAAAATGAAGTACGAGCAACTGCAACTCCCCCTATTGAAGGCAATTGGTTCTTGTGAAATTTTTGACTCGGTAGAAGTATCAGAACTTAGCGAAGCGTTTCTGTATTATCTAGATAGTAAATGAAAACGCTGTACTTTACTAATGTCTTTCGCGGTACTTTTTCGATTCCTACCTCAAAAAGCTACAGCAATAGGGCGCTCATTTTACGAGCCTTACACCCACAAGTTTCTATAAGCGAACTGAGTACAGCAGCCGATACGCAGATTTTACAGCAAGCGTTAACCACAACAGACCAACACATCAACATTGGCCATGCAGGAACTGCCATGCGATTTGCAACAGCCTACTTTGCTAATGCTCTCGGTAAAGAAATCGAGCTTGGGGGTTCCGAAAGAATGAACAATCGCCCAATAAAAGTCTTGGTGAATGCCTTGCGTGAGTTGGGCGCCGAAATTCAATACCTCAACAAAGAAGGGTATCCACCTATTCGAATAAAGGGTCAAAACCTAGAAGGTGGTCACCTAACCATTGATGCTTCAGTGAGCAGTCAATACATTACTGCACTCATGTTGTTGGGAACGGCAGTCCCAAAGGGGATCACCCTGCACCTCACTGGAAAGATTGTTTCACAGCCCTACCTCATTATGTCCCGCCATCTTATTGAGGTTTTAGGAGGCCACGTCAACACAACAACAAACACGATTCATGTGCAACCCTTGTGCATAAACACAGCCAAGAACGTAACCGTTCCGGGAGATTGGTCTTCCGCTGCCTATGCCTTTGCACACGTTTCGGCAGGTCGTGAGGCACAGCTTTTCATTCCCAATCTCAGTCACCCAGAAGACCAAGCAGACGGTGCCGCGGTGGCCCTTTTCAACCACTTGGGTGTGGCGTCGACCCCTGAAGGAAATGGGTACCTCTTGTGTCATAAACCATTAGGCGTTTTGCCACAAGAAATCGATTGTACCGACTTTCCCGATTTGGTGCCCGCATTAGCAGCTGCGGTGGCCTTTCACGGAAAATCACTTCACCTCAACGGTTTAGAAACACTGCGCATCAAAGAAACCGACCGCATTGCGGCCATTGCTGCAGAATTGGCCAATTTTGGGATCGCAACAAGGGCAACACGCAGTACTTTAACCGTTAAAGCAGGGGTTACACACGCGCCAAAACGCGCCATAAAAACCTACGATGACCATAGAATGGCCATGGCTTTCTCCATTTTTGCGCACCGATATCCAATCTCCATCGAAAACCCCATGGTCGTTGAGAAATCTTTCCCTGAATTTTGGCAGTCATTAAACAACTTATTACCAATAAACTAAACCAAAAACAACCCCGTTACCAAGAAGAAAAGTAAACGATAGTCTCTCCTGCTAACCAAGGACAAAAAGTAATTTCCTCAAAATATAGTCTTGCAGTTGTTGGCGGATAAAAAACGTTTATTTTTGCGCCTTAAATTTTATACCATGGCAAAAAAGAAAGAGGATAATCAAGAATTATTAATCGACGTTGAAGGTAACATCAACAAAGCCGAACAATTTTTCGAAGAAAACAAAAAACCTGTTTCCATAGTAATAGGAGGAATATTGGCAATTGTAGCTTTTTGGTTTGCTTACACCAAGTTGTACATGGAGCCACGTGAAGCCGAAGCGCAGCAAGAATTATTTGCGGCCCAGCGCTTATTCCAAGGCGATTCCTTGCAAGCTGCATTAAATGGCAACCCAGAAACTGAGGGCTTTTTAGCGATTATAGACAATTACGGAGGTACCAAAGCTGCCAATTTATCCAAGTACTACGCAGGCGTATCGTTTCTGAATTTGAGCGACTACGAAAATGCAATTAAATACCTAGATAAATTTTCTTCAAACGACAAAGCATTGTCAGTCATTAAATTAGGAGCTATTGGGGATGCATTTGCAGAGTTGAATCAACCCAAAGAGGCTCTAGATTATTATGAAAAAGCTGTTAAAAAGGCAGGCAAGAACGATTTTCTAGCGCCTTATTATTTGAAGAAAGCTGGTGATTTAGCGCTAATTGATGGTAAGTACGACAAAGCCATCAAGCTATTTACACAATTAAAGACAGATTTTAAAGATGCCAGAGAAGCCGTTGAAGCCGATAAATTTATCGCTTATGCGGAAACAAAAAAGCAAAATAGCTAATGGCTACAGAAAATAAGAACTTGTCGGAATACGACAAAGCTACAATGCCGAATGCATCAGAGATGCGATTCGGCATTGTCGTTTCAGAATGGAACGAAGTAATAACAGGAGGCCTTGCAAAAGGGGCCATTGCCACATTAGAAGATTTGGGATGCACCACATGGGAACGTTACGATGTACCCGGTAGTTTTGAATTAATACACGGCTGCAAGTTGGCCGTAGAATCTGGGCAATTTGATTGTATCATCGCCATAGGTTCAGTTATTCGCGGCGAAACAGCTCATTTTGACTATGTGTGTTCGGGTGTTGCGCAAGGCATCAAAGACCTCAATATTTTGGGGGATGTACCAGTCATCTTTTGTGTATTAACAGACGATACAATGGAACAATCCTTAGCCCGATCAGGCGGGAAGCACGGCAACAAAGGCGTGGAGGCAGCTGTGGCTGGGGTAAAAATGGTTGCACTAAAACAGCAATTCTTCCCTTGAAAAAACAATTCTGCCCTTTTTGGGTTACCAATCGCAACAAACAAAAACAAATACATTAAAACATGAAAAAGTTACTCAGTTTAGCTCTTGCGGGTTTTTTGGCCGCGCCACTTGCCGCTCAGCAATTGCCACAGCCCAGTCCTGCGGCAACTACCAAGCAAACAGTTGGCTTAACAGAAATCACAATCAACTACAGTAGACCCAGCTTAAAAGGTCGCAAGGCGTTTGGTGAAATGGTAGCGTACGACAAACTGTGGCGTACAGGTGCAAATATGGCTACAACCATAGAATTCTCCACCGATTTAACTTTTGGAGACACACCGGTAGGCGCAGGAAAATACAGCCTTTATGCGATTCCAGGCGAAAAAGAATGGACCATTATTCTCAATAAAGCAACGAATAATTGGGGTACAGGTGGTTATAAAGAAGAATTAGACATTGCTCGCGTAGTGGTTCGCGCAGAAACTATTCCTACAAAAGAAACTTTTGAAATCAGTATCGACCGCATTGTTGGCAATGAGGCACAGTTAGTACTGGCTTGGGAAAATGTAGCTGCAAAGGTGGCCCTAAAAGTGGAAACGGCCGCGCAAGCAGAGTCCAATATTCAGGCAGCTATAGCCGCTGAGCCAGAAAACGCTATGGTATACAGAAATGCCGCCAGTTATTATATGCAAAACAAAATCAACCTCGACCGCGCAGAAACTTACATGGAAAAAAGCATCGCGCTTAAAGGTGACAATTGGTACAGCCGCTGGCTGATGGCCGAAGTGAAAGCAGAAAATGGCAAAAACAAAGAAGCCGTTCTGCATGCAAACTGGGCATTAGCCCTTGGACAAGCCGCAGCAGAAAAATCAGGTGAGCCTTTTGCTTACAGCGATATGATTGCTGAGACCATCGCCAAATGGGGTGGCAAAGTGAAAAAACCAAAAGAATTGAAGTAATCTTCATTAAAAAAAGCGGCACGAAAGTGTCGCTTTTTTTGTTTTAAAGGTAACATAAGGAGCGGGGAGCGCTTCTAAATTAACGAACCCAAAAAGCAAAATACCTAAGGTTCAAACTGAGCTAGTGTTACTTAAACCAACCTCCCAAATCGAATACCTGCTAATAAAAAAACCTGTAAAGATTGCTCCTTACAGGTTCTTTTATAGGTTAATAGGAAAGGGAACTGGTTAACTATCCTTTTACAAACTTCAAGGTCTGCTGATGGGTATTCCCTAATTCAATGTGAATCATATAAACACCTTGGGACAATTTAGAAACATCCACGTTCTCCATTGTGCCTTGAATTTGTGATTTACCAGATTGCACTTTTTTTCCTGTTACGTCCAAAATCTCGTAACTCATCATTCCTTCAAAAGGCTCTGATAAGTGCATAGACAAATTCGTCATGGCAGGTTGGGGGTGCAATCCTATGTGTAACTTCGATTCAGTGTCCAAAGCATAGCCTTGTCCCATTTCGATAGTAGAGCGCTTGTAGTTGTAGCCGGCAAAAGTCTGATTACAAATTTCGATACTATAACCAAACTCCTCTGGAGCCAATTCTTCGTTGAAATAAGCTGCTTCAGCGTCACAAACACAACTCCAATACCCTACGCGTTGCGTTTGGGCATAGTTAAAGGTCCAGTTTGCACTACTAGCAAGCACATTGATTGCCGCAGTATAATGTCCAGAAACGCGATAAGCGTGCACCTTGTCTAAGTGTAGTTTAAAGTATCGTGGCTGCTGCAACGTATCCGTTGGATCTAAGTCCAAAATCAACTGGTCGATAATGCTTATAACTGCTGCCACAGTATCATGAATGCCATTAGATGCATCATCTTGAACATTCTGCAAACTTCCATTCTGATAGGCATTACTCAAAGCTTGATGCATCTGTTGATAGACGACAGCTTGAATTCTGTTGGTAAACGCATCCGGCTGAGAGACAGGACTATTCAAAATTTCAATAAAACGCGCCAAGGCGGTTATATCATCGCGTTCCTCTTCATCAATAGTAACCATTTCAATGGCGTATAATGCCGCTTCTCTTAAACTTGTAAATGGATAAGAATTCGTGCTAATGCGCCCGCCACCTGGAGGCATTGCCGCCACCAATCTATAATGAGCAGAATATCCCATTTCATAAACATCCCCATTGCAATTATAGGGGATACTGCTTAAATTATTGGGGATATCCAAGGTAACCGCCGTTGTAGCATGCGGAAAATTGGGGTTGTTTTGAGAAAAAGAGAAATCAACAGGCATGATATTGTTTAGTATTCCAAAATTATAGGCCGGCATCTTGTTATTATCGGCTGGGATTTGGGTCCCTCCACCTAAAAAAGTAGGAACTTGCGTGTTGTAACCGTATAGATATAACCCTCCACTTTGGTTCTTAGCCGCAAAATCATTGAAGCCTTCGTTTAAAAAGATTGCATGCTGCTCATCATCACCAATCATATGTACATCCACATAATCATTGACAAATACATTTTTAGCATGATCGCCAATGTCTAGCGTGCTGTTCAACATCACCGAAATACCGTACTCATTAGAAGTGAACTCGCTACAAGAAACCCGAGCGTCAATATTGGCATTCAGATACAAACCACTTTGGTTATTTGAAAACTCAGAGGCGCTTACATACAACGAAGTACCGGATTGACCTTCCAAGAAAGCCCCATGTTGCGACAATGGCGTGCCACCTATAAATTT
>JAIULY010000161.1 GCA_022565875.1 Schleiferiaceae bacterium
AATGCTGTGTGTGGTGATGTGGGCGATAGAATGAAATCAACAGCACCAAAGGCTTCTTGCGTTTTGTCAAATACCAACCGACGAGCTTTTTGGGCTTTGCTATAATAAGCGTCGTAAAAACCGGAGCTCAACACAAAAGTTCCCAACATAATGCGACGCTTTACCTCTGTACCAAAACCTTCTGTTCGAGATAGTTTGTAAGCTGTTTCCAAATCGGTGGCTTTGTCACTTCTGTAGCCAAAGTGGATGCCATCAAATCGGGCTAAATTGGAGCTTGCCTCTGCGGTGGTCAACAAATAATAAACAGGAACGAGATACTCCAAGAAAGAAAATTGCAAGGGCACAAGGTCGTGGCCCTCAGCTTTTAGCCGGTCTATTTGATCGAGTACATGTTGTTTTACCTCAGGGTCTAAGCCCGGACTCGTGAGGCACTCTTCAATATAACCAATGCGCTTCTTGTCACTATTTGCAGTGGCGGCAAAGTTTAGTTGATCTTTTAATGCCGTTGCATCGTAAGCGTCGGGGCCCGCAATGACACTCGTAACCAAAGTGGCATCAGCTACGCTTTTCGCAATGGGGCCAATGACATCAAAACTTGAGGCGTAGGCAATCAGCCCGTGTCTAGAAACGGCACCATAGGTTGGCTTAAAGCCAACGGTTCCTGTAAATGAGGCGGGCTGGCGTATAGAGCCTCCCGTATCAGAACCGAGGGCCACCTGACACAAGTTGGCTGCTACGGCTGCTGCTGAACCTCCTGAAGAACCACCAGGCACCTTGGAGGGGTCTAATGGGTTTTTAACAGGGCCAAAAGCTGAATTTTTGTTCGCAGAACCCATCGCAAACTCATCGCAATTTACGCGACCAATGATGATTGCGTCTTCTGCCAACAGGCGCTCTACAACAGTGGCGTCGAAGGTGCTGACAAAACCCTCTAATATTTTTGATCCAGCGCTGAAAACGTGGTCTTTGTAGGCGATATTATCTTTCAACGCGATTACCATTCCAGCGAGTTTGCCAGCCGTTCCGCGTTTCAGTTTTTCATCGACAACCGTACTCCTGCTGCGCGCATCACCAGCATACACCTCGAGGAAAATATTCAAATCTTGGTGTTTCTCAATTTCTTCGAGATGAAAATTCACCAAGTCTGTACAGGTAAGTTTACCCGTAGCAAAATCGTTGTGAATCTCCGATAAGCTATTGTAATTCAAAATAGTAATAGTGTTTTGGGTCTGTAACTCAACATGTCCACACAGCATCACAGCCGGTGGCTGACTTATTCCGCCTTTTTGTCGCTTCCTTCTTCCCCTTCCTTAATAGCGTCCTTGAATTCTTTCACGCCACTACCGAGACCTTTCATCAATTCTGGAATTTTTCTTCCGCCGAATAGTATGAGAATAGCAACAATTATCAAAACGATTTGGGGCCAACCCAACATGCCCAAGACGATCAAACCTATGTTCATTTTTTCTGTATTTTAAAAGCACAAAACTACAAATAAAAAAGCGCACTACTGTGCAACTTGCACACAATCAAAAAACTGTTTAGTTTCTGTATTACAAACAATTACAACCCACCCAAAAATTCTAGTGTGTCTACCCCATCGGCATAATCGGCTAGGCCGGGGCGCTGCGCTTGTCCAAAGCCTACGCGTCTAGGGAAATCGAGTTGGGCATCGGCTACTACGCACTGTAGGGCTTGCTCTTGCTCTTGCAACTGGGCTTCAACTTTCTCTAGGGAAGCATACCGCTGATAATGCACCACCGCAACAGGACTGTGTAGCAACTCGCTTTCGCGAAAAATCACAAATCCATTCTCCAAGAAAGGTATCTTATTCATCATATAAATGGCGCGGTGATAATCGTAATTGTTCCCGTATTTCTTGTTCATTACCAAATCACTATACGGCATGAGGGCGCCAAATATCCGATTGAGGTCAAATGTTTCGGGCACATACAATTTGCTCACAGACCGACAACCCAGGCCATAATATTGGAAAATGTCGTCGGCCAAAAGCTCTAACTGCTCGTCTGTAATGTCGGCATGAATAACCGCCGCCGAATTGCGCGAGCCCCGAATGATGTTGGGCTTGTTTCCAAAATAATGTTGGAAATATCGCGTGCTATTGGTGCTGCCCGTTGCAATAACGGCGTCAACTGTATTCAGCCGCGGCACTACAGCCATGTGGGCCTCCCATTCTGGTGCCAACTCTAGCAACATTTCTAAAATTACCGGCAACAATTGCTGGTCGTCTGACGCCATTTTTAGGTGAGCCTTATGCCCTGAAAGCAACACAGCGAGCAAATCGTGGAACCCAACAAGTGGTAAATTTCCAGCCATCACAATGCCGACAACCTTGGGGCTGTTGGTTTTCTCTGGTAACGCATTGGTCCACTCGGTCAATTCTGCCTTTTTCAACAACTGCCCCCAACCTGCGATGGCAAAATGTACCTGTTTTTTATCGAACCAACCGTTGTGTTGCTGCGCTTTGTTAATGGCACGTGTAAATTTTTCACGATACGCGGCTTCTAAAAACCCTGTGTTTTGGGGTGTTTCATTCAAATAATGACGGAAAAAATTCCCGAGTTCAGAAAATACAGCAATTCGCTGCGACAAACTTAATGGCATTGCCTTGTGTTTTGTAATTTTGTGCAAAACTAAACAGAATATAAGCGATGGCTATAAAAATAACAGACGAATGTATTAATTGTGGTGCTTGCGAACCCGAATGCCCCAATAACGCGATTTATGAAGGCGCAATGGAGTGGCGTTTTTCAGAAGGTACCGAACTAAAAGGCAAGATAGTAACCCCAAGCGGCAATGAATACGATGCCGATGCGCCACAAGAACCTGTGGATTACGATGTCTATTATATCGTAACCGATAAGTGTACAGAATGCATAGGGTTTCACGAAACACCACAGTGCGCAGAGGTATGTCCTGTAGACTGCTGTGTGCCAGACGAAGATCATGTGGAGTCGGAAGACCAATTAATGGCTAAAAAAGATTTCATGCACTTGTAGCCATCCAACACAATACATCACAAATGCTCGGATAGTTTTCCGGGCATTTTGTTTTAATAAAATGACAACAAAAATGGATAACAACCCTTTCTTAGTGCCCTTTAAAACCCCATTTGGCACCCTGCCTTTTGACAACATTGAAGTAGCTCATTTTCTTCCTGCTTTAGAAATCGGCATCAAACAAGCGCAACACGAAATTGAAGCCATCACCCAAAACGCTGAGGCTCCCTCCTTTTCAAATACTGTAGAAGCGCTTGAAAAATCAGGTGCTTTATTGGGTACCGTCAGCGAATGTTTGTTCAACTTATACAGTGCTGAAACATCTGATGTATTGCAAGAAGCGGCCCGCGAAGCATCCCCAAAATTGACACAGTACGCCAACGATGTATTATTGAACACATCACTATTTGAGCGTGTTGCGAAAGTTTGGGAGCAACGAGATGCTTATCAGCTAAACGACGAGCAACGCATGTTGCTTCGAAAAACCTACTTTGGTTTCCTAAGAAATGGCGCGCAATTGCCCGATGATAAAAAAGAAATCCTTCGCGAAATAGATCAAGAACTTGCGCAATTAAGCCTAACTTTTGCCGAACACGTATTGGCGGATACCCACAACTTTATACTACACCTTGAAAGCGAACACGACTTGGATGGGCTGCCCGAGGCTGTAAAAGAAGCAGCAGCAGATGAGGCACAATCGCGCGATTTGGCGGGTTGGGTTTTCACATTAGACATGCCGAGTTACCTCCCCTTTATGACCTATAGCAAACAACGGTCTTTGCGTGAAAAAATGTATCGCGCGGCGGCTTCAAAGGGTTTTCGTGACAATGAAAACAACAATGAAGACATCGTAAAAAAGATAGCTGATTTACGTCAAAAGCGCGCGGATTTGCTAGGCTTTGCCTCCCATGCGGATTACGTATTGCAGGAGCGAATGGCCGAAACACCCGAAAAGGTGCTCGCCTTTCTCGAAGAAATGCGTCTTGCCGCAAAGCCCTTTGCCGAAAAAGAACGCGAGACTATTGTGGCTTATGCCAAGACCAACGAGCAACTGCAAGATGTGCAGCGCTGGGATACCACTTACTTGGTGGAGAAAATGAAAAAAGAGCGCTTTGAAATAGATGACGAATTATTGAAACCGTATTTCCCTCTTGATGCCACTATCACTGGGGTATTTGAGGTGGCTACGCGTCTATTTGGGTTGCAATTTGTCGCGCGCCAAGATATTCCAACGTATCATCCCGATGTGAAAACTTATGATGTACAGCGCAAGGATGGCACGCATCTCTCCGTGTTGTATGCTGATTTCTTTCCGCGAAAATCCAAGCGAAATGGCGCTTGGATGACCAGCTACAGAAATCAAAAAATACGCAACGGTGAAGATATTCGTCCACATATTTCCATTGTGTGCAATTTCACCAAACCAACAGGTACAAAACCCTCATTACTAACTTTCCAAGAAGTGACCACGTTGTTTCACGAGTTTGGGCACGCTTTACATGGCATGTTGGCACAGGGTACTTACGGCAGTTTATCCGGTACTAATGTGTACTGGGATTTTGTGGAGCTTCCATCACAATTGTTAGAAAACTGGTGTTACGAAAAAGCATGTCTCGACCTATTTGCCAAACATTACCAAACTGGTGAAAAAATTAGTGAAGCATTGATAACAAAACTCCGCGAAAGCGCCACGTTTATGGAGGGTATGGCCACAATGCGACAAGTTGGATTAGCCACCTTGGATATGGCTTGGCATACAGGAAAACACCGCGAGGGCACCCGTGTAGCCGATTTTGAAAATGCACAATTAGCCCCCACCGACTTGTGGCCCGCTGTACCAGAAACGGCAATCAGTACTGCCTTTAGTCACATTTTTCAGGGTGGCTATGCAGCAGGGTATTACAGTTACAAGTGGGCCGAAGTGCTAGACGCTGATGCTTTTGAACGATTCCAGGAGGAAGGTATCTTCAATGAGCAAGTTGCAAGCGACTTGCAAACCCTACTTGCTGCAGGGGGTAGTCAACACCCTATGGCGTTGTACAAAGCATTCCGAGGACAAGAGCCCGACCCAAAGGCTTTACTGCGAAGAGCAGGATTGACTTCGAATTAATTTGTGTTTGACCTTGAGGGTGGCGGATGTTGTGGTCTCTACAACCCCACACCCTCAGCGTCAATGCACAACCGAACGGTCGTAATTGCCAGCCACTACTATAAATTTCTTTCGGTCATCGGTACATCAGCATGTCAAAGAGCTGTTTCAAGGCTTTGTGACTTCAAGTCACACATGTTTTCGGGCTTGGCGAAGGTGGCGATTTTCACCGCAAATGTTGATGCGGAGAACCAAACTTTGATTAACAACAACCCCGAAGGGCTCACGAACACCTTTGAAAACAATAAAACAGTGAGTAAATGTGTCCGCAGAGTACTGAACCGCCACTTTTGCCAAAACCGTGTTGCAAGCTGGCCTTCTGTCCACCGTCATTGTCAAGCCTAGTTCAGTAAAGGTTTTCGCTGTTTCTGCCCAACTGTTTTTGTGTCGGTTGCGGGGGGTGAAAAAATAAAACACCGAAGGGTGGGAGAAAAAAAATGAATTTCTGTTGGGTTGCCGAAAAGCACACTCTTTTGCAGGCTTTGGTCTGTGCTTGGGCTTGTGCGGCTTGCAAATGTGTGTGCTTTTGTGTGTAGGCTTCTCATGCTAATAATCTCTCTAATTTCAATTTCCACTTTTCCCAGTCTTTCATTTCCTTGGTTTGTAAATCTAAAAATTTCTGTGTGTGGTCGTGATGAATTAAATGACAAAGTTCATGTATAATAACATATTCAATGCATCCTTTTGGTGCTTTAATCAATTCAGGATTAAGTATGATTTTTCCTTTTGGTGTGCAACTTCCCCAACGTGTCGGCATTTCTCTAATAGAGAATTGAGAATTGAGAATTGACAATTTATGACGATTTGCAAAGGACTCTATTAATGGGAAAGCTATTTCAGGAAGTTTATGCTCAGCCTTTTTACGATACCAGTTCTTAACCAATGTTTCAGCCTTGGATTTTTCATTTGTGAATACTTCCAAAAAGCTACCTTTCAATTTTACTTTTTCATTATCAATTCTCAATTCATCATTCTTAATTAATAATCGGTATTGTCTGCCCAAATACAAATGTGTTTCTCCGCTTATGAATTTGCGTTGTGGTGTCTTTGGCTGAAAGGAAAGAAAGAAGCTTTGTTGCTTAATTATCCAAGCTGCTTTTTTTCTTATTTTCTCTTTCACTTTCTCCATTGTAGTGTCTGCCGGGGCTTTTACCAAAACTTCCATTTCAGGCGTTACAGTTATGCCAAGCGATTTTCTGTCTGAATACTCCAAACGAAAATCTATTGTTCTACTACCGAACTGAATACAATGTACAATTGGCAATGTACAATTATCAATATTTGGATACGACAACTCCATTACTCAGAGGAGGATTGAATAACTCTGTAAAGCATTTTAAGAATTTCTTCTAAATCTGAGAGCAATGGTTCTATTCTTTCATTAGGCTGTAACTTGCAATCCC
>JAIULY010000162.1 GCA_022565875.1 Schleiferiaceae bacterium
AGAGATTCTAAAAAAAATAAGACATCAAAGCGAGGGCTGATTAAGTAATACAAGAATATCATTTGCTTTATTGGGCTTTCCTTTTTTTAAAATTAGCCTTACAATTAACTCGCAGAACAAATTTAAAAATGAATTTAGTCTGATTAACTTTGATATTATACCAAGTTATGATAATTTTAATGATTTCAAAGGCTTGTTCCATCTGGTTTGTTCATTGCCCTGCCCCTCGGCAAAGTGCAAAAAAAAGAGACAGGCTAACTAAAGTTGACTCAATTGACTTAAAGCAAGTAAAAAAAACAGTAAATCTGCAATTGCTGTTTCGTACACCACTCAAAATTCATCCTCCAATGAAAAAACTACTGCTACTTTTCATCCTTCTAACTGGCCTGTCGCTTGGAGCCCAAACCCACCGAATTGGCATTAATGGAGGTATCACAACTATTGCAAGCTATGATGGATTTCCCCCTTTTGGCAGCGGAAGTCCTTTCTACCCTCAAGTGGGATACGTTGGGAACATTGTTTACACATGTATATTAGACAACAATTTCACGATAAAAATTCAACAAGGACTAACGATATTGAATTTTTTGGATGACGGAAGGAATCGGCCTATCCAATTGGTTGGGCCTAATACTTATGCTAGTAACCAATACTACACCGCCAATATTGGCGGTGGGTACTTAATCCAAATAAGTAACCGCCACTCAACGGCGTTTGAAGCAGGGGGAAGTTTGTTTTATATGTTTAGAAATGTTGGATATACAGTGGGGATGCCAGAAACGCGAAGAGTTTATAGAGGAACTTGGAATCCAAGAGACCGGCATTACGGTATTTATCTAGCCATAAATCACAATTACCGAATTTACCGTTCACAGCAGTATGCTCTTTACCTCACGGGTTCTTTGCGTGCTACGAATCTTTTCAATTACCTTAACTTAAAAGAAAGCTTGAGTAATGAAAGCTCAAGTCGCATTCTGCCCGAGCTCACTTTTGGAGTAGCAGTGGCTTTTGGTAAGAATGGCCGCAAAAGGTTTTAACCGTGGTTTAACTGTTAGGTTTTCTAATTGTATTTGAACACAAGCAATGCGATTAGCCAAAAAGTGAAACGACATAAAGTAGGTCGCCCCATGAAAAATGCCCTATTCCTAATGTTCTTTTTGTTGTCGTTTTCCATTTTTGCCCAAACCCACCGCATAGGGTTAAATTGGGGTGCAAACACTATGGCAAGATGGGATGGCTCACCCCTTTTAGGGCCAGAAAGTCCTTTTGATGCAAGAATATCTTATAATGGTAATCTTTCGTACGCTTTCATTTTTGACAACAATTTCACAATAAACGTGAAAAATGCGCTTGTTTTTCAAAATATCATTCAAGAGGACGCTTTTTACTATACTGACAGAAACCTTAATGAGAAACTAACCGATTACAAATTTCAACAGCGGCATTATCACCTCAGTTTAGGAGGAGGTTACTTGTTTCAGTTAAGTGATCGCTACGCGTTAGAAGTCGATGCAGGTGCTAGTCTTTTCTATTTCTACAAAAAGATTTCTGTTGTGGTAGAGATTCCTCAATCACGTGTATCTGATAGAATTAGGTGGGATGAAGCATCTCGTAGCTATGGGGTTTATTTAGGTTTAAATCACCATTACAGAATCCATCGCAGTCGGTATCATGCCTTTTATTTATCCGGTTCTCTGCGTGCAACTCAGGTGTTTAATTATTTAGAAATTTCAAAAGCCACTATTTTACCCGAGCTTACTGTTGGTTTATCAGTTGCATTTAACAATAACAAACGCAAGCGTTTTTCAAGGTGATTTCACAAAAACAATCCCGAAGGGATTGCATGTTTATAGAAACCAAATTTCTCAATCACCCGCGACCCCGAAGGGTTCGAATGGCTATTGTATCAAATTATAAACGATTGCAGTTTTGTACGTTGGATTACGTCAATACCAGGTAGCATCCAGCGTGGCATGTTAAGTAACGGAAGAATCATTTCCAAATGATACGACCCACTTCGGGGTCGGACGCAATGTTTGTCTTTTACTGCTATAAACATGCGACCCTTTCAGGGTCGAAAATGTTGTTCACCAAAGCGGTCAGTTAGAACTATTGTTTATGCGTTGAGGTGGTGTTTCCTTCGTGAAACTTCGAGCGCACTTACTGCAACTCCGTGTTCCAAAAAAGAAATCGCAAAATGAATAAAGTATCGTAGTCGCCTGAAAACGCAGCGCCTAACTCCCTAACCTCCCAACCTCCAAACCGTATGGAAATATGCGTGGAATGATTAACGATACGTTTCCCGCAAGCCCTCCGTGCCACTCCGTGTCCGAAAAAATGAAAATTGAAAATTGACGAACATCGAAAATCAAACATAACCCTTGGTGAAACTTCGCGGCAAACTTCGAGCAACTTCGTGTTCCAAAAAAAGAATTGCAGAATGAATCACCAAACGCCGTCACCTCAATAACTCACCAAATCTCACGCAATGTTTGCAGCATATCACAATGCCTCCACAACAAATGGGACACTTACATTTTCCCGCGAAGCATCTGATTCCAATACAGATACGGCAAGCCATACTTCTTTAAAATCCACATGGGCCAAAGTTCTTTTGTGGTGTCAAAGAACGTACTCAGTAACTTGTCGCTGTCCCGGACGTTGTTGTACTTAAACTCGGCAAGTACCATTTTGCCATATCCCGTTATCAAAGGGCACGAGGAGTAGCCTTCGTATTTCTTTGCGCCCAAGTTGTTCGACGTTATCATGTGCAAAAGATTATCGGCCACCACAGGGGCTTGTTTGCGAATAGCCGCTCCTGTTTTTGCGGTGGGTAGCGCAGCCACATCGCCCAAGGCAAAGACATTGGGGAAGTCTGGATTTTGCAGTGTATTGATATCTACATTAACCCAGCCTTTGTTGTTGCCCTCTGTGTGGACAATGGAGCTATGTCGAATAAAGTCTGGGGCCTGTTGGGGCGGTGCGATATGCAACATATCATAAGGCATGGCAATTTCAGAAGTGCCTATAATTTCTTCATTTAGCTTATTGTCCTCAGTAACCACACACGCATTTTGACCGGGTTCTGAGTATTGGTAATAAATGATGTTTTTCTCGGCATCTATTCGCACAGGACTATAATAGGTCTTGAAGATTATATCGCGTTCGGTAATTATGCTATTGAGTGTCCGTGCAAATTCTTTCACACCGAAAATGACAGATCCAGGTGTAGCAAATACCACATTCGTTTTGTCGCGTAATCCATTTTTACGGAAGTAATCTTCTGCTAAATACATGATTTTCTGAGGCGCGCCACCACACTTAATGGGGGTTGTGGGTTGGGTAAACACGGCATTGCCTCCCTTAAAGTTTTTCAACACCTCCCAAGTATGCTCAGGGTCAGTGTAATTGCTACAAACATTTCCTTTTTCAAGTCCTTCTTTTAGCCCTGGCAATCCTTCAATGTTCATCACCAAACCCGGGGCAACAACTAGATATTCATAGCTAATGTCGCCAGTTGCTTTTGTAGCAATAGTATTTTTTTCAGGATGAAGCGCAGTGGCAAAATCTTTTATCCAGGTGACTCCTTTTGGTATATAGTCCGCTTCTTTCCGGATGGTGTCTTCCATTTTGAAGTCTCCAGCGCCAACAAGGGTCCACGCAGGTTGGTAGTAATGCTTGTCTGAGGGTTCAACAATGGCAATGTCTAGGTTTTTGTCGGCGCGTTTTAGTTGTGCAGCTACCATTATCCCAGCGGTACCGCCACCGATAATGACTATTGTATGTTGCTTCATGTTTTTTTTTGGTTTTAATCAGCAACAAAACAACAATAAACTGTCTGAATAATTTGTGATAGTTATCACCTTAACTACTATTGAGAGTGGGGGGTAGTGTGTTTATTTCGTTGAATGCCAAAAAAAAAGCCGCACAATTACCTGTGCGGCTTTTCCTTATATACGGAAATGTATGATTATTGCTGTGCAATTTCGTCAATCAGGGTAGCGAGTTCTGTACCAATGCGATCTTGTGCTTCAACTGTTGCAGCACCAATGTGTGGCGTTAAAGAAACCCCTCCATTCATTAAAACTTGAACAGCTGGTGTGGGTTCGTCTACAAATACATCCAGTGCTGCACCGGCAATATGACCTTTTTCTAATGCACTAAGCAAGGCCACTTCATCGATAGAACCACCTCTTGCTGTATTTACAATGAAGGCGCCTTTTTTCATCATGCCCAATTCGGCTGCACCAATCAATGTTTCGCCAGCCCCAGAAACGTGAATGCTGATGAAGTCTGCCATTTTCAGTACGTCTTCTTTGCTGTGGTTGGCTACGCTAAACGTCAGTTGTTGTCCATCCGAGAAGGTTTTGGTGAGCGTAAATGGTCCACCGCTGCGATTGTGGCAAATCACAGGCATACCCAATCCGTAGGCAATCTCAGCCAGTGCTTGGCCAATACGTCCAAAGCCTATAATACCCAGTGTTTTGCCTTTCAGTTCTATGCCCTTGCCATAGGCTTTTTTCAACGCATTAAACTGCGTGTCGCCTTCAAGTGGCATCTGGCGATTGCTTTGGTGTAAGAATCGCACCATGCCGCTGAGGTGTGCCAAAACCATTTCCGCTACACTCTGCGACGAGGCAGCGGGAGTGTTTATTACATGCAAGCCCTTTTCTCTGGCATAGGCCACATCGATGTTGTCCATTCCCACACCACCACGACCGATGATTTTCAATGATGGACAAGCGTCGATGATATCGGTACGTACTTTTGTTGCTGACCGAACCAAAAGCACCTCTACTTTTTTGTCGTTGATAAAGTTGATGAGTTGTTCTTGTGCAACTTTTGTTTCTAATAATTCGTGTCCAGATGCTTGCAGAGCGCTTGCTCCTGATGGTGAAATACCATCGTTTGCTAAAATTCTCATGTTTTCGGGTTTTTTTGCTTTGTTGAAATTAGGCCGTTCGTTCTAATTCTTGCATGGCTGTTACAAGGGCTTGTACACTTTCCAACTCTAAGGCGTTGTACATAGAAGCGCGATAGCCACCTACGCTGCGATGACCGTTGATGCCACTAATACCTGCGGCTTTCCAAAGGCCATCGAAGCGGTCTTTGTGAGCGGCCTCATCATGCAGTAAAAAGCAAGCGTTCATAAACGAGCGGTCCTCTTTATTTACCGTACCGTAGAACAAAGGATTGCGGTCAATTTCGTTATAAATCAAATTCGCCTTTTGTTGGTTGATGTCGGCAATCCAAGAAACACCACCGTTTTCTTTCAACCATTGTAAATTCAACATACTGACATACACGGGGTACACAGGTGGGGTGTTGTACATGGATTCTTTAGCAATGTGAATTTGATAATCCAACATGGCTGGGATGTTACGACCCGATTTGCCGAGCAATTCGTCTTTTACAATAACGAGCGTGGTGCCTGCGGGGCCCATGTTTTTTTGTGCACCGGCGTAGATCATTCCAAAATCAGCTACATTGATTTTTTTGCTGAAAATATCTGATGACATATCGCAAATTACAGGAACAGGACTAGTTGGAAACGCTTTCATTTGCGTGCCAAAAATGGTGTTGTTGCTGGTGCAATGAAAATAGTCTACATCAGCTGGTATGGCGTAATCTTTAGGGATGTAAGAGAAGTTTTTGTCTTTGGAACTGCCAACCACAAATACTTCACCAAAGCGTTTAGCTTCTTTAATTGCATTAGAAGCCCAAGTCCCTGTTTCTGTGTAGGCAGCTTTTCCACCCGAAGCTTTCAAAAAGTTTTGTGCCAACATAGTAAACTGCAAGCTAGCACCACCTTGTAAAAACAATACGCTGTAGCCCTCTGGCACTTCCAACAACTCTTTGACTAGGGCAACGGCTTTATCCATTACAGCAACAAAGTTTTTGCTGCGGTGCGAAATTTCCAAAAGGGAAAGTCCCAAATTGTCAAACTCAACTACGGCATCAGCAGCTTGCTGAAGCACTGTTTTTGGCAGTACACAAGGTCCTGCAGAGAAGTTGTGAATTTTCATGTGCTTACATGGGTTTATTTGTCCGTTTCTTTTGCGATAGCAAGCGAAGCGCGACGATGTTAATAAAAAGTTGGATGTTTTTTTGAAGCGATTGCAGCACCATTTTGCCACCCAAATAACACGGGCTGCATCCGAAATCGGTAGGCCCTGAAGTTGTAGAAAACTCGCTTTTTGAATGTTGGGTCATGCTGCGATGTGAAAATTGAATTTTCGCTAATCGGTTGCAAAGGTAGCAAAAGGATTGAGGTGGAGAACAAATCCATGAGCAGAATGCATAAAGATGACGATTTGGTAATGCAAGATGGAGTAGGTTTATAAGCTGGGGGTGGGGAGGGGATTTTGCTCTGAAATTAATTCCCTGTTTTTAGGTGGTGAAAGCAAAACAGATTGTATCTTTGCAAACTTATCTTCATTGGGGCTGACTTGGTATTGACAGCGAGATGAAGGGAACAGTAAGCATGTCGAGTTAGGAGATTGAAACTCGTTAAACCTCGTTCTCAACACTATAACTGGCGAAAACAACTACG
>JAIULY010000163.1 GCA_022565875.1 Schleiferiaceae bacterium
AATAAAGGGTTTAATTCCCTGCATGGCGTCTCGTGGGCACTCAATTACGCGAACAGGTGATGTGTTTTTGTGTGTCATAATGGGTTTCGGGTATTGGCCGCAAGTTAGAAAAATACTTTTTTAGTTTCCAAAATCCATAAAAATCTTTCTCTTGGGGCCTTAATATGGAATTAAATTTAGGGGTTGTTTATTTTTATTGCGTTACACTTTGCTGTTTACTAGTACTTTGATTATTTTGCAAAAAAAAATATCGCCTAGTACTTGCGAGTGTCGAAAATTGCCGTACATTTGCACTCCCAATACGATACATACAGCAGACGCTGAAAACATACATCGCGGGGTGGAGCAGTTGGTAGCTCGTCGGGCTCATAACCCGAAGGTCGCAAGTTCGAGTCTTGTCCCCGCTACTAGAGAAGAAAAGCCGTCATTTTTGACGGCTTTTTTTGTTTTAGCACTTTTCTAATCTGTTGCGTTGGAAAGGACAAATGCTATATTTTTTTGTTAGGCTGCCACACGGGCTATCCATTCCAAATCCTCGGGCCTGCGGTGCTTCGGCTACGTGCTCCGAGGAGCTTCCGTTGGTCGCTCTCTCCACACAAGCCTCAGTCACCGCCTGCCCTGCGGGTTTTCCATTCCTATCCCTGGCAGGACTTCTTTAATGCAACGTGTGACAAAAAGTAGGGGCATACCGTTTTCACCATCTTGCAAACAAACAATTACTCAGCATTAAAAGCCAAACAAAAAAGGAATATCGACCTTGAAAATTTTGCTGTGAGCAAACAAAATCCGCCAACTGAGGGAATTTTATCCAAAACTATGGCTGAAATTTCATCTAAAAACGATAATCTTGCAAATTACTTTTTGTTTTACTCAAAAAAACATTTTGAGAAAGTGTTGAAAGATGTTGTAGACGACACAACCACGCAAGAAATAAAACAGACACAACATTCAAAATAGATTTTTAATGCACGCTTTATAACTGAACAATAAAAACACAAAACCCACGTGGCAAAATACCTGCAAATACTGCTTATACTTGTTGTGTTTACTGCTTTTTCTCAAAACCATCCGATAGACACACTTCAAATGGCTCAAAGAATTCAGTATGTCAGTAATCCCAATCCATTGGATACGCTGTGTATTGCTGAAATACAAAGAGCTAAAAAAGATATAGAAAATGGAAAAATTGTTTTTGCCCAACCATTCGGTTTTCTTTTTGGGTCTATTAGATATGAGAAAGAATTGCGGCAGCTTTGCCGCCAAAAAGGACTTCAATTTGAATTTGATTTGATAGGTTGTCTTGTTTTGGAAGGTCAAACTCAGGGATGCTATGCGGACTATATGGACAAAGTAATTTTCTACACGTACGGTATTGACTTCAAAGCCATTTTGCACAAACAGGCAGATAGTCTTTTCTTATTTCGAACGGTATCAAAAAATATACTTGTTGATTATTGGATTTGTGATGAGCGGCCCAGATTACCCCATGAAAAAAATAGAACCAGCGATTACCTTCCAAGTATTGTCGTTGATAGTTTGCCGATATTGAAAAAATCAGGCGAGTTTGGTGGCTGGCCCTTTATCGATTTAGGATTTATTGTAGAAAAAGACAGTACCCTATCCGGTTTTCTTCTCAATAACTTTGTGGCGCAGCTTGAGGAAAATGAGAAGTATAAAAATGAATTGTACAGCATTGCTGTTAGTTACATGAATACATCTTATCCTATTTGGGTACCTGGAAGTATTGCGGGTGTTCCCGTAAGGGCAAGAAACAACGTTAGACTATTTTTCAAAAAGGAATAATGTTGCTTTGAAAGTACTTTTCTATTTTTGAAGCTTCACCTCTTCTCTAGAATATTACATCATGAAATCCACTACTGAAACGAATACAAAAACAACCAACAAAACCTTTTTTAAAGGATGCTTGCTGGGATTGGGTCTTTTTCTTCTGGTTCTAATCGCTTTGGTCGCCTTTGTCTTGATACAGTTTGATGTGTTGTCAAAAATCGAAACCAATTAAGTCATGAATAAAAGATTTCTCATTGGGGTTTTAACGGGCTTCCTTTTGCCGTCTGTTTTGCTAGTGTCAGTTATTTTCGTCTTTCTCGAGTATGGCATCAATCAAGAGGACCTTAGTTTTGAATCTGCTTATGCTGCTGTGGATGGCAAACAGATTGCCGCGCAGAAAGAAGATATTGTTGTTGTAATAGTAAGTACGGGATGTCCGGGGAATGACAAAACCATTCCTGAGCTGAAGGACCACTTAGCTACCTTTAAAGAAAACAATATTAATTACATAATCGTAGCAGATGAGATTTTTTCATCATCGGTGGACGAGGCGCTTCAGCAATTCAAGCGCAACTATCAATTAGAAGAAGAACTCTTTTTGATGGACAACCACAAATACCCCAATAACAGCGGTTATTTCAACGCAAAGCGCAGGTATCTCGAATTTGTAAACGATTTAACCGAGGGTAAGGGTGACTCCATTCCTTTGGGGTATACCAATTACATCCTGCTAAAAGACGGTCGGTATCATTTGAATACAAATGGATTGGGTATTTCTGATCAGTTAGTTTTGGGAGACAAAGCAAAAAAAAACACTGGAAATAGATTGCGAAAATAAAAATTAACATTTTCTCAACTAAAATAATTATAAAATCTTTTTTTAAAACTTTTTATTTAATTAGCTATTACTTGCGGGATAATTTTTTCTCGTCATTAATTCATGTCTTTTGCAATTTGCATAGTTTTTTTGTAATCATTATTATTTACCCACCAGTAATTTGTCACACAACTTTTAAGACTTCCGTGGTCATTGTTGTTGATGATGATTATATTTTGTCTTTTTGCATTTTCTGAAATATCATGAATATTAGTTTTATTGAAAAATGGTTTATGATTGGCGATTAAAATAGATTCTACGTCACTGAAGCTGAGTCCGTATTTTTCTGCAATTTTACCGAAAACAAAACGGACATTGTTTGCATATTTAAAGAACGAAGACATGTGTTGCTCGAGTCTTTGTCTAAAATTTATTGTTTGCCCAATGTATGCTAGAACATCCTTACCATAAATATGTGAATCACAATATACACAATATAAGCCGCCAATTCCGTCTATATCATTAGCTTCCTTTTCTATGTTATTAACTTTCTCCCAATTGATAATGATTTCTGTATACTCCATAATTATTTAATTTTTTAACATCAGTGTAAATATATATTATTCTTTAGTCTTTCGCACATTTAATTACAGAATCTCGAAGCCCCCCCAACCCACAATTACCGCTACCTTTGCAGACGCTTAAAAAAGCGGCAAGAAATACATTGACCATGACCAAAACTACAATCGGGATTATCGGAACGGGGAATGTCGCTTGGCACGTGACGCGAATTTTTTCTACCCGTGCCGATTTGGCGGTAACGGTATACGCACGGCATCCAGCAGTGGGTTTTGGGGAGGGTGTCGCTGAGTTTCCAAATGTGGCTATTGCCCCGCTGACAGCAGTAGTGGACGCAGATCACGATATATTTATGGTAGCTGTGGCGGATGGTGCTATTTCGGAAGTAGGCGCACTACTGAAAAATGTGGCAGGCTTGGTGGCGCACACGAGTGGATTTACTGCAATGGAGGTGTTGCCTAGTCAACGGCGAGGTGTGTTTTATGTGTTTCAAAGCATGACAAAGGGCTTGCCGCAAGACTTGACGAAGGCGCCGTTGTTGTTAGAAGCGAGTTCGGTAGCTGATTTGCAATTGCTGGAAAAATTAGGGACGCCCCACTTTAATAAACGCTATGTACTAGACTCGGCGCAGCGAAAATATTTGCACATTGCGGCAGTGTTTGCCAACAACTTCACGAATCACATGTTACATCAAGCAGAGCGCATCTGCGAGGCCAATGATTTACCTTTTGCAGAGCTCCTGCAACCACTAATTGCGGAAACCTTTCGCAAACACCAGGAACTTGGCGCCCAAAGCGCCCAAACGGGGCCAGCTTCTCGTGGGGATGCGGTTACAGTTGCTGGCCATTTGGCACATTTAAAAGATACACAACACGATCTCTATGCTATGATTTCGAGTAGCATTGCAGCAATTGTGGAGAAAGAAAACCAATAAAACAGTAAAAAACATACATGAAAGAGAATTATAAAATTTTGTTGCGCAACGTAAAGACCTTTATTTTTGATGTTGATGGGGTGTTGACAGACGGCGGTGTTTTTATGTTTCCCGGTCAAGATCCCATACGGAAATTCAATAGCAAGGATGGCTTTGCCATGCAATATGCCATGCGAATGGGGTATAAAATAGCGATTATCACAGGTGGAAAAAGTCAAGGCGTGGTAGAGCGTCTAAAGCTTTTTGGCATCCATGACATCTACACATCGGCACACAACAAAATAGAACCTTACAACGATTTATTAGCGTGTTATGACCTAGATCCAGCTAGTATATTGTATATGGGTGACGATTTGCCGGATTTCGAGGTGATGACGCGAGTAGGGGTAGCCACAACACCCGCCGACGGAGCTCCCGAGTTAAAAGCCATAGCCCATTATGTATCGCCGATTACTGGTGGAAACGGCTGCGTGCGCGATGTTATTGAACAAACGATGCGTGTACAAGAAAAATGGGCGTTGCCAGAGCACTGGACTTGGTAAAAAGGGAAATTAATAGCGACTTGGGAAATGGGTAACGGTGTTGCGTGAGGGATAGTAGCGGATACCCCGCAGCGGAGCAATGGTATTTTTTGCCGGCCGCTGGGAGCGACCCAAGAAGCTACCGGGCGGACGTTGCAAAAAACCAGTGAAACGCGAGGAGTAGGAGCGGATAGCCCGGGCCGAATGGCCACGCCCCAATCCATTGACTTAATTTTATAATTCTCGTGTTGAATTTTATAACTTTTGTGACTTTTGTCATTGTGAATAGACGCTAGTAATGTACTTTTGTGTCGAAATGAAAAAATTGTTTTCCATAGCGCTTATCGGTGTACTGTTGGTACCTGTGTTACTTAAGATATTGGTCTTGAGTAATTACGCTTTGGCTTACAACGATTACTTAGCGCGCTGTGAAAACAAAGCGGATGTAGCATTGCAGTGTAACGGTCTTTGCCAAATGTCGAAAGAGTTGCAAGCCACCACACAACAACGCGAGGAGGCTCCAGAATTTCCGCGCGTTTTACAATTAGAAGTTTTGCCTTTCTTGCTTTTTGATGGGTTGGCAGCACCACATGATCTTTTTGTCGAAGCGCCGCTTTATGGTATTCCTTCGGCTGATAATTTACTTGTCACATTCATCGATATACCTGTTCCGCCGCCACTTTTTGCGGTTTAAGAGCGAGTACACTCCGGAAAGAAGATTTCTTTAGAATTCTACCTTGCTTTCTTCTGTGAAAGTGACTTTTCGGATGCAACTCAAGTATCCATTTTCTATTTTTCAATGTAGCTATTTCGGCTGCTGATTATTCATTCCCCAATTGGAACAGGGAGCAATATATTTATATCATGAAATCAATCTTCAACAAGCTATTTTTTGGCATGGCCATTAGTGCTGCACTTTTTACAGGTTGCAATGACAAAGACGACGACTTAGACAAAAACCCCACAGAACCAGGAGGAACGGGCAAACTGGTCCTCAAACTAGATCATGGTTGGGGTCCTGCACACGATCTATTTTCATTGAACACCCCATTAGTACATCCATTAACACAAGAAGAAATTACGTTCACCACGCTGCGTTACTATGTTTCAAACATCGAATTGCACCGCGCTGATGGCAGTGTTTGGAAGGAAGAAGAGAGTTACCGCATTGCCACGGTAACGGCTACCAATTCAGAACCGCACTTAGAAATTGACGATATCCCTGCTGGGCGATACAACCAAATCACTTTTACTATTGGTGTAGATAGCGTTCGCAATGTGTCTGGCGCCCAAACAGGTGCGTTGAGTCCTTCGGAAGGAATGTTTTGGAGTTGGACTACAGGATACATCTTCATTATGGCAGAGGGAAATAGTCCCGCATCACCAAGTGGTAGTTTTGTGTATCACATCGGGGGCTTTGCCGGAGCGAACAATGCCATTCGCAGCAAGACGATGGATTTTCAAGGAGCGAGTTTGGATATTGCACCCAATGCCGTTCCGAGTATTCACATCAACGTCAATGCTGCGCGCTTTTGGCATGGAGGTATTTCGTTGAATGACATCCGTATGATTCACATGCCCGGTGCCAATGCGGTAACTTTGGCAGACAATTTTATTGGGGCTTTTCGTTTCGATCACTTACACCGCTAGAAAACACAGAAGAACACGCAGTGGTACAGCTGCGTGTTTTTATTAGCTGAGCGCCTTTGGTGCACAGCGCAGTTCCTTTTGTTTTTTTAATCCATTGTTTGATAATGAAAACGATATTCTCTAGTGGTAGTCCATCAGGCTGGTACAGTTGGATGGGGTTGCTCATGGCGGTATTGGTAGTTACAAGTTGTGAGCGCACTGACGATTTGCATGCATTTAC
>JAIULY010000164.1 GCA_022565875.1 Schleiferiaceae bacterium
ATGTGGCAACAACGAAGAAAAGTGGTTGGAAGCCGAGTCAGCAGCCATAGAGGCCTTGGAGGCGCGGCTGGAGTTTTGGAATGGCATCCATCAAGCGATACAAGACAAGATAGAAGTATTGGCAACGTCTTGTTAACTAGTAAGTAGTGGATGATGTCCTAGAAAAAAAAACAGGAACTAAAATTTAGTTCCTGTTTTTTTTGTTGTTACGCTTGGGCTTCGGTGATAAGCTTTCGAAGAAATTCTTCTTTGCTTCCAGGGCTGCCTTCCAACAGATTGCCGTCTTTGAAAGCGGCTAAAAAGGGCAAGTTACTCACACCGGCTAATTTTCTTGCTTCGGGACTTTCTTCTGCATTGACCTCCAAAAATATGACGTTGCTGTTTTCAGCCTCGTCAGAAATGCGGCGATACTTGGGGGCAAACATTTTACAAGCGCCACACCAATCTGCGTAATATTTTACTACTACCGATTTATTTTCGTTCAAATATTTTGAGAAATCTGAATCTGTTGCTTTTACTACAGCCATTGTGTTTTGTTTTTAGATTGTTACTAATATGATGCAAAAGTATTGCAATAATTGACTATTGAAAAACAAATTAGATAGTAAATATCTATAAGTTTATTTATCCGTTCTTTTGAAGCACGGCATAAGATTTTTCTCCAACCACAGCAACGGTTTTCCAACCAAATTCGCTGTACCACTTTTCAGCAATTTCCTTTTCATCTTGTCTATTAAAATCGTCCAAGATCACGGTGGTTTTTTCATTGAAGTGTTTCATCAAAACAGGGAAAAGGCCATAGCGTCCACCTTTAGTAAAACCGGGAGGGCCGTCGCAAAGTACCACATTGGCTGGTTTGGGCAAGGTGCAGTTATCCACATCGTACCATTCAAAGTTTCCATAACTTTTCAAGGGTGTGTGAAAAATGTGTAAATTGTTCAATTCAAATTTCTTAGCAAAACCTTGCATCTTTTGCGCCCATTCGGGGTGGTCCTCAAATGTGTACACGCTGGTACCATGGGCTTTACCTACACCCGCAGCCAAAAGACTTGACAGTCCTGAGCCACATTCGTAAATGATGGCGTTTGGGATAGTACCTGTTTCAATGCAACGGCTTGCGTATTCGGTGCCAGAAGCCATGCTGCTATTTCCCCAATAGTAGACCAACCGCGAAACAAATTGAGGATCATTGCCTAGTTTTTTCGTGTCGGTCAAGAAGGTTTTGAACAGGGTGGAAAATTGCCATTCGAAAACCTGATGTTTTACTTTTCGGGCGATATTTTTCATGTTTGAATAATGCCAAGGTTAAATTTTTCTGTGATAGGCGCATGATTCGCCATTTCAATACCCATGCTGATCCACTGTCGCGTATCTACAGGGTCAATAATAGCGTCGTACCACAAACGGGCTGCAGCATATTCTGGCTTGGTTTGGGTTTCGTATTTTGACGCAATGCGATTCAAGAGTTCTGTTTCTTTTTCAGGGTCAATCACCTCGCCGAGTTGTTTCAATCGTGCTTTTTCAATTTGCAACAACACCTTTGCGGCTTGATCGCCCCCCATAACGGCAAGTTTTGCATTGGGCCAAGCAACAATAAGTCGTGGGTCGTAGGCTTTGCCATTCATAGCGTAGTTGCCGGCGCCATAACTGTTGCCAACTACAACAGTAAACTTAGGAACCACTGAGTTGCTCACGGCATTGACCATTTTTGCACCATCTTTAATTATGCCGCCATGCTCAGAACGCGAGCCTACCATAAAGCCAGTAACGTCTTGGAAAAACACCAAGGGTATTTTCTTTTGGTTGCAATTGGCTACAAATCGTGCGGCCTTATCTGCGGAATCCGAATAGATGACGCCACCAAATTGCATTTCCCCTTTTTTGCTTTTCACGATTTCCCTATTGTTGGCCACGATACCTACAGCCCAACCATCAATTCGCGCATAGCCGCACAAAATAGTTTGACCGTAGCCCGCTTTATACTCTTCCCAAGTATTGGCATCAATCATATGTTTGATTAGCGTCCGCATCTCGTAAGGCTTACCGTCTGAGGGGACCATACTGTAAATAGAAGATGGGTCAAATTCGGGTTTTAAAGCTGCTTCCCTACTAAATCCAGCCTTGGGTTGGTCGCCCATTTTGTCAAAAATATTTTGAATGGTTGTCAAGGCATGGGCATCGTCTTTTGCTTTATAATCGGTTACACCAGATATTTCACAATGCGTAGTTGCGCCGCCAAGTGTTTCATTGTCTACATTTTCACCAATAGCAGCTTTCACCAAATAGGAACCCGCCAAAAAGATGCTCCCTGTTTTTTCTACAATGAGCGCTTCATCGCTCATAATGGGTAGGTATGCGCCACCAGCCACGCAACTCCCCATTATAGCAGATACTTGGCTAATGCCCATAGCCGACATTTTGGCATTGTTTCTAAAAATCCGACCAAAGTTTTCTTTATCTGGAAAAATTTCATCTTGTAACGGCAAGTAAACCCCGGCGCTATCTACCAAATAAATGATGGGCAGTCGGTTTTCCATGGCGATTTCTTGTGCGCGCAAGTTTTTCTTTCCTGTAATGGGAAACCAAGCACCTGCTTTTACTGTGGCGTCGTTTGCCACCACAATACACATACGGCCTTTTACGTATCCAATTACGACAACTACGCCTCCAGCAGGGCAACCGCCGTGTTCTTCATACATACCATAACCCGCAAAAGCGCCAATTTCGATAACGGGTTTATCGTTATCCAACAAAAATTCTACGCGTTCACGAGCGGTTAATTTTCCTTGTTCGTGCTGTTTAGTAAGTTTTTTTTTGCCCCCGCCCTCATGGATTTTTGCCAAGCGCCGTTTCATGTCGGAAACCAAGAGCTTGAGATGATCTTCATTCTGGTTTTGGGCGATTTGTTCTTTTGTCATTTTGTGTTTGTTTTTTTGGATTGATTATTCACAACTATCAATAGTCCATGTGGTTGCGCGTCGGTATATGGCGTCTGACACCACAGTGTCTGATGTGAAAAGGCTAAAGGTAGTAAACTCTGGTCTGGTGGTCACAAAAATCATTTCTGGGTAGCCATCTCCATTGATATCCCCAAACCAAAACAATTCAGGAATACCACATTGCCCCAAATCTACGAATAATCTGTTGAGGTTTTGCTGTATCGGTTGTCCATTTTTTTCGGTTGTAATGCGCAATTGATACCCTTCCAAATCAGGGCAAATGCCAATATCTTTTACATTTCCGATGGCTGACAAAATCACGTTACCCTCGTTGAAGCCAGGCTCTTTACCGTACAAGCCAAGCTGCATGCCCGGGAAGATTTTCTTAGGGAGTTTGCCGTGGAATTCGTGGCTGTGAAAAACAATCGGCTTTACCGTGTCAAAAGGTTGAACAACAGGGAACCCAATAAGAAAGTGTGCTGATTTTTCTGCGCTCTCTGTGCGTATGTCAAACTCCATACTGCTAGCCAAGCTGTATTTGCTTTTGAGGACTTGTATTTCTCTCCGTTTGAAGAAAAACTCATCTTCAATTTGATAAATGGCATACCAAGCAAGGCCCGGGTCGATGGAGGAGATGTCGCCGCAAAAGTTGTAGACCTCAGTTAACAATTGATATTCTAGTCTTTGTTTGGGTACCACTGTAGTTGGTTGTGGTGTTTTTTTTGAAGCGATTGCCGATGAATCAGCAATCATTCGTTCTTCTGGGGCCGAGGGCAGGGTGTTTTCTTGAGATAAAGGCATAACTTCTTTGACGAAACCATCAAAGGCATATCCGCGTTTATCGCGATATAGCATGACCCGCCAAAAACCATCGATACCTTCAAAAGAAGCGGCTTTGTCTCGAGACGAACACATCACAACAACACTGTCTTTGGGGATGTAAGCCACAACAGGAAAGTTCGTTCCAGGGCCGCCGCGAAGTTTAATTCCAGAGCTTGCCGCAACAGAAGCAGGAATGTCAGGCGTACAATTTTGGGCTTGAGCAGAAAGCAAAACAAGCAGACTGACGAGGGAGGTCAACCAAATGCGCATAATGATTTTTTTAAGTGCGCTAAAGTACGAAGTCTGCTAGGTTTAATAAAACGAAAAATAGCCGTTGTAAAGGGGGGGCATTATTCACTACTTTTGCAACCGAAAAAATACTTTTGACACTTTAATTTATGACAGCTTCAAAGCATTTATCCGCACGTGTTCGCAGTTTGAATGAGCCTTTGACTATTGGTATGGCTCGCAAAAGCAGAGAACTCAAAGCCGAAGGAAAAGACATCATTAGTTTAAGCTTAGGAGAGCCTGATTTTGATGTTCCTGAATTTATTCAAGAAGCTGCTCACCAGGCTATTACGGATAATCACTCGCACTACCCACCTGTTGCAGGTATACAACCCTTGCGCGAGGCCATTGCCAAGAAACTAAAGCGTGATAACGATTTGCAGTACACAGCTAATCAAATTGTGGTGTCAACAGGTGCCAAGCAAAGTATTGCAAATGCGGTGCTCAGTTTGGTAAATCCAGGAGATGAAGTCATTATACCTGCCCCATATTGGGTAACATATATCGAAATTGTTAAGTTTGCTGACGGGGTACCAGTGATTATACCCACAAGTATCGAGAATGATTTCAAAATCACTGCCGAACAACTGAAAAAATATATTACGCCAAAGACAAAACTCATGTTGTTTAGCTCGCCCTGCAATCCATCGGGAGCGACCTATACCAAAGATGAGTTGGGCAGTTTGGCCAAAGTGATTGCGCAAAAAGAAGACTTTTACGTTATTGCAGACGAAATTTATGAGTTGATACAATTTGGCGGCGAGCACGCTAGTTTGGCGGCGTTTCCAGAGGTATACAACCAGACGATTACAGTCAATGGTTTTTCCAAAGGTTTTGCCATGACCGGATGGCGATTGGGTTATATGGCTGCCCCAGAGTGGATTGCGCAAGCATGCGATAAGGTTCAGGGGCAGTTTACCTCTGGAGCAAGCACCATCGTGCAGCACGCCGCTATTGCCGCTATTGAAGCAGATCCATCGTCTATCAAATACATGGTAGACGCATTTGTAGAGCGTATGGAGCTGGCTCTGTCTATTTTGGAAACCATCCCTGGCTTAAAAATCAACCGACCCCCAGGCGCTTTTTATCTCTTCCCAGATGTTTCAGCTTATTTTGGCAAAAAATATGGAGATCGCCTTATCAAGTCGGCCAATGATTTAGCGATGTACTTACTAGAGGAAGCTTTCGTTGCACTTGTACCAGGAGAGGCTTTTGGTAGTCCGAAGTGCATTCGAATCAGTTTTGCCGCATCTGAAGAAGAGCTGAAAGAAGCTATGCAGCGCATCAAAACCGCGTTGTCTCAACTCCACGATTAACTGGTGTTATGCCCTTTGATAAAGACATTGTAGCAGATTTTCAAGGCAAAAAGGTTTTTCTCATTGGCGACCCCATGATTGATGTGTACATGTGGGGCTACTCCAATCGCATGTCGCCTGAAGCTCCGGTTCCTGTGGTTAATGTGGAGCGCACAGAAGAACGACTAGGTGGGGCTGCTAACGTAGCCTTAAACCTCAAAGCTCTTGGCGCTGTCCCCTTTCTTGTAGCTGCCGTTCCCGCCACTAGTGTGGAGGACAGGTTCGCCAAGCTTTTGTTGAAAGCCGACCTTTCGCTCGATGGGTTGTTTTTGGATACGACCCGTAAAATCCCCATTAAAACCCGTGTTATCAGCAATGAACAGCACGTTTTAAGAGTGGACGAAGAATCGATATTACCGATTTTTGATGAACAATACTTTTTAGAACACTGTCAAGCCCTTTTTGAAAAACATTCGTTTGATGTGGTTCTTTTTCAAGATTATAACAAAGGGTTGCTCAGTGCCACGGTGATTTCGGCTGTAATTCAATTGGCGCAACAAAGAGGTATTCCTACTGTGGTAGACCCCAAAAAAGAAAATTTTTTCTCCTATAAAAATGTGTCTCTATTTAAGCCCAATTTGAAAGAGTTGAGCGAAGGGTTAGAAAAAACGATACCTTTTTCGGGACTAGAAGCAGCATTAGAATTGGCAAGAAATCAGTTGCACGCTGATTTTGTGATGGTCTCATTGTCAGAAAAGGGTATTGCTATACAGTCGAAAGAATCTTTTTTTCACTTGCCAGCCTTTCCTCGTACCATAAGAGATGTTTCAGGGGCAGGTGATAGTGTGGTTAGCGTTGCGGCTTTAGCGTTAGCCTGCGGGTATCAGCCCAAAGACATTGCTACCCTGTCCAACCTAGCAGGTGGGTTGGTTTGTGAGTCGGTAGGCGTTGTTCCCATAACACAGGCCATGTTGACAAAGGCCATACAACAGGAATATCCTTTTTAGAATCGAAAGTTCTTCTGCTTTTTTTAATTTTCATTCGAGATATATTCCGCTTTACTTTTGATTTGGATGGCAGGTCTTGTGAAGTGGTATATTTTTTTTCAAGTTTCAAAAAGCATTCAAGCTTTTTTAAAAGGCGTTGTAAAGACATTGTCG
>JAIULY010000165.1 GCA_022565875.1 Schleiferiaceae bacterium
GTGAGGTGGTTGCGCAACACTTCCTCCACTCCTATTTCAGCCACTGCTTTTAAAACATTGGTATGGTCGTTTTTCAAATGCCACAACTGAACCGTCTCATTAAAAAACAAATCTATAGATTGCCCCCACAACAGCTGTTGAGCAGAGTCTAGTAAAAAAGGCTCCCCACCAAATTTTTCGTATTGCTGTAAAAAGGCGCGAATTTTACTCCTATCTGTGGGTTGGGCGTTATTAACCGCTGTTAACCCCAAAAACTGTCGTACTTGGGCTATTTTTTCGGCCTCTTTCTTTGGTTTTCGAATGTAGTGATCGTGCACCGTAACGTGAGGGATATCGATGGAGCCGGATTTGGGCATGTGGCATCCGTTGCAATAATCGTCATTTGCCAAACGGTCTTCTTGTGGTGCCGAGCACGCCACCTGATTGGCCCCTCCATGGCAGGTTTTACAGGTTTCATCGAATATTTTTTTGCCTGTAAACGTGACACTTACGTGCGGATTGTGACACGATGTGCACACAAACTTGCCATCTCCCGCCTTAAAGCAATCACTCATTTTGAAGCGATCTACATGGGATGCCATGATGAAATTTTCTTCATCATCGGTGTAGCGCGGTAAATACACGTCCATTACTTCACTGAGGTGCATGCCTGGCTTAAAATCAAAAAAAGACTTGCCCGGCGCCAACACGGCATTTCCCTGCAAGTGACACCGACTGCACAGTTCGAATTGTAATTGGGTGGTCAATTTTTTGGGATTGATAATGGAGTAATCAACCTCTTTTGCTGTATCTGTGATAAGGCCGGCGGTGATTTTTCGGACGTGCGCACCGCCAGGCCCATGACAACGTTCGCAATCGATACCTGCCGCCAAATTGGTGAACTTATTTTCACTACCCGCCACAAAACCAACCGGCATCGCGTTGTGGCAACTCATACACTCTAAACCAATGGTCCGCTCAAATCTCGAGTTATTTCCGTCTTCATACCCTGGAGGAAAATCGAGTTTTCCCTCTTGGGCATACCACGTAAATGGCATTTGCATGTGGTAGTCGTTATGACTAAAAATATGTGAGTTTGTGTGCTGCCCAGAACCAACAACATAATCGGCCTTTATGACCAAATTGTGAACGGTGTCTCCGCTTTCCACTCGATATTCACGAAGGAACAACGCCTCGTCTTTCCAAAAAGGTTGGTAATAAAAATTGAGTTTTTCGTCGTACAGCTGTGGGTGACGCGAAAGATCTGCGGCACTCTTTTGCAGATCTGCGGGTCCAAAGCTTTTGCCCATTCCCGTTTCGATAAAGGTTTTGTAGATATCGCCATGACAAGAGGCACATTTCATAATGCCCACGTAGGCTACAGAATCGCCGTGCCCCCAATAGCTTTGGGCCATTTCAGCTGCCTTTGGGTCGCCCGTATCGCATTGCAAAAACATGAGCAACAACATGGCAAACAAGGCCGTAAAAATTAGATATCTAGTCGAAAGCATTGCAAAAACAGTTCATCTTCAAATCCCATCTCCGTTCTGTTCCAGGCTTTTTTACAGCCTGTAATTTCAAAGCCTGCTTGTGTAAAAAGCTGTAAACTCGGTTTGTTGGACGACTCAATATTGCAAAACAACTGATTCACCAACAAAGTTTTAAAAGCGTAATTCATCAGCAACTGCAGCGCTTCTGTAGCGTAACCTTTTTGGCGATGCGCAGGGTGAGCAATGAGAATACCAACCCCACAACGCTGATGCAAAGGGTCAAAGTCGAAGAGGTCGATGGCACCGATTGGGTCGCCATTAGCGGAAGCTGTAATTATGAAACGATACTGCTTGGTGGTGAAAATATCGAGGTGTGCGTTTTGAATGTATTTTTCGAGCAGGTGTTTGGAAAAGGGTGTGGTGATATTGCCTAAATGCCAAAATTCCGGATTGTTCTCCCAATCCATTAACACTTCAATGTCAAAAGGTTCAACAGCACGCAAGGAAACCAACTTCCCTTTCATAGCAACTCGATTACCCCTTTGAACACAAAAGTAGCTGGCCCCTCTAAAAAGACTTCCTGGAAGCCCCCTGATGCATTTCTTTGAAAACTCACCGCTAGACTTCCCCCTGGAGTAGTCATTTCAATGCGTTCGGAGGACAAGTTTTGTTTTGTGGCATGCGCCAATGCTACAGCTGTAACACCAGTGCCACACGAGAAGGTTTCCGCTTCCACGCCACGCTCATAGGTGCGCACGTTTAAATGCTTGTCGTTGACAATGGAAACAAAATTCACATTGACCCCCCCCTCACCATAGGCGTCACTATAGCGGATTTCTGCTCCAGTCTTTTGGACATCAACAGCCTCTGTATCCGCCACCTCACAAACCACATGGGGCGAGCCTGTATTTAAAAACCATCCTGCCTCGTGTTGTTCCGGCGGGGCAACATCAATCATTTTCAGACGCACAAAATCACCTGTAACAACAGCTTCGTGCAAGCCATCGATGGCGTTAAACGTAGTTGTTTTACCAATCGCCTCTATCTGATGGGCGAAGTGAACCATACACCTGCCCCCATTGCCACACATGGTACTCTCACGCCCATCGGCATTGAAATACAGCATTTTAAAATCAGCAATTGGATCTTTTTCTAGCAGCATCAACCCATCAGCGCCTATACCAAAACGCCGATCGCAAAGCCATTTCACCTGTGCTGTGGTGAGCGAAAGCGTTGCATTCCGGTTATCAATAATGACAAAGTCATTTCCAGTACCTTGATATTTATGAAAGTGTATTTTCATCTATTTCGGCGCTTCAATATTCTTCACGCGAATGGTTTTCCGCTTGCCGTCCTCTCCTATTTTGTAAACAATAAGAGCTGTATCGTAGGCTTTTAAGGCCTCGTCATTCGGTGTTTTTCCGGTAATAACAAAAGTTGTTTCATCGACGAGTGTCAACAATTTCGTCTTTTTGGCTACATCGAGAATACTAAACGACAGGTTCAAACGAGTATTATTTTCGCTGTGCAAGAGCGCCACTTCCAAAATTTCCACGGCGGTATTGCTTTTCTTTTGCGCGATGAATTCATACTTACCCACCGTGTTTTTTGTAGCCACCACAACGGCCAATTCGGATGAGGTTTCCGTGATTTTCAATGGCGCACAACTCCATGTTAGTAAAACAAATGAAAGTGTGGCAAAGGTAGTGTAGCAATAATTTTTCATATTCTAAAGATTTGATGCGACAAAAGTACGGTATTGAAATTAGTTTTGAAGGAGTATTTAAGAGCGGTAATTTGATGGGGTTATGTTTGGCAGCTTGGGTGAATCGCTTAGAAGAGGGGATAGGGATACGGCGAATCCCAATTGGTTTAGACGCGCTGACGCGCTTGGGTTTAGAGCAGCAGACTAAGGCGCCTGCTGTTGGGGTTTAGACAGGGCGGCTGGCGCAACCCTTGGTTTAGAGGGGGGGATTAGGGATACGGTGTTTTCATGAGGGGTTTATGCCTTCGGCTGGGGTTTATCGCTGCGCGGGCTCCGCCCTTGATCGCAGTTTATTGCGTGCGCCTGGCGGCTTACAGTTTATGGAGTGTGTTTGGGGGATGGGAGTGGGATTGTGTTTTGTAGGTGTACGGCGTGTCCCAATTGGTTTAGACGCGCTGACGCGCTTGGGTTTAGAGCAGCAGACTAAGGCGCCTGCTGTTGGGGTTTATCGCTGCGCGGGCTCCGCCCTTGATCGCAGTTTATTGCGTGCGCCTGGCGGCTTACAGTTTATGGAGTGTCTTTGGGGACACATGAAGACGGAAGTTTCATAGGGAAACCTCCTACTCAAACTGAGATTCCGAAGGAATCGAACCAAAAAACCTTCATAAACCTTCATAAACCTTCATAAACCTTCATAAACCTTCATAAACCTTCATAAACCTCAAAAAAAAACTTGCACAATCAAAATTCCCACACGTACCTTTGCCCCGTCTCTAAGGGGTGTCTGTTTCGCAGACTGAGATCATACCCATTGAACCTGGGCAGGTAATGCTGCCAAGGGAGTTTCAACTTTTATTCATTTTTTTAATCCATCAGGTAATTGCCCCTTTTACTTGTGATAACACTATTATCATGAGACAATTACTGTTTGGAATAGGTTTACTACTTACCTCCTATTCCGCATTGGCGCAAGCCGAAATCAAAGCAACCGTACTGGATGCAAAAACGAAAGAGCCGATTGCTTTCACCACGGTTCAATTACTTCAAAACGAGGCAGTAATCCAAGAAAAACGCTCCGATGAACGAGGACTAGTCCTCTTTCGCGACGTTTCCATTGGCAATTACACGGTGCAATGCCAATCGTTTGCCTTCGAGTCACAATCACAATCTATTGCCATCAATGCATCGGGTGTGCAGCAGGTTGTTTTCGAACTCACTTCATCGGTGCAATTGCTACAAGCGGTAGACATTACGGGAATCAAGGCAAGTGCTGACAATCCCATTGCCTTTACTGAAATGACAAAGGCAGACATCAGTAAAGTGAACGAAGGGCGGGATATTCCATTTATTTTGGAGCAAACGCCCGGCTTAGTAACTACCTCAGATGCAGGCGCTGGCATTGGTTACACGAGTATGCGCATTCGCGGAAGCGACCAAACCCGCATCAATGTCACCATCAATGGAGTGCCGGTAAACGACGCCGAATCACAAGGTGTCTTTTGGGTAAACATGCCTGATTTGGCTTCCTCGTTGCAAAACATACAAGTACAACGTGGCTTGGGGACTTCAACCAATGGAGCTGGAGCTTTTGGAGCATCGGTGCACATGGAAACTGACGCCTTGAGTGACAAAGCCTATAGCTCTGTAGATGTCTTTGGCGGAAGTTTTAACACCCTGCGAACCAACTTGCGCTTTGGCACAGGAAACATCGGTCATGGCGTTACTATTGAAGGTCGGCTATCACGCATTGTATCCGACGGATATATCGAAAGAGCCGCAAGCGATTTGCAGTCCTACTATTTTGCCGTTGGAAAAGCATCAAAAAACACATCGCTAAAGTTCATCACTTTTGGTGGTCGGGAGCGCACGTATCAATCTTGGTATGGCATCGATAGTGAAACCTTTCAAAACAACCCCCGCTTTAATCCCGCAGGCGAAATCACGCGTGTCAATGCCTCAGGCGAATTGGTGACCGCTGGATTTTATCCCGACCAAGTGGATAATTACCGGCAAGACCATTACCAATTGCATTTGAATCACAATTTCAATAGTCGTTGGAAACTTCATGCAGCGGCACATTACACCTTTGGCACAGGGTACTACGAAGAGTATCGCAACGCTCACCGTTTTAGCAATTACGGGTTGCCGAGTTTTATAACAGCGGATAGTGTTACTGTAAATCGTTCGGATTTAACCCGCCGATTGTGGTTGCGCAATCATTTTTACGGCGGTATTTACAACTTGCAATACACCAGCCGCAACACGAATTTAGTGATTGGTGGCGGTGCCAATTATTACACCAATGACCACTTTGGGGAAGTACTTTGGGTAGAAGAGTTGCCCGAATTAGAGCCCTTTGAGTTTTACAATAATGTGGGTCAAAAATTGGATGCCAATCAATACATCAAAGTAACACAGACCCTCGCCGAGCAGGTGAGCATTTATGGCGATTTGCAAGTTCGATATGTCGATTACAGAGCAAACGGCCTCGATCGCAACTTGTCGGACATAGATGTATCTGCACAGCTCTTGTTTTTCAATCCTAAGGCTGGCTTACTGTGGCGTGCCAACACCCACTCTTCGTTCTTTGCGTCTGTAGGTTATGGCGGTAGAGAACCCGCGCGCCGCGACTTTTTAGAAGCACAGGGAGACATGCCAAGACCAGAGTTTTTGTTGGATTACGAGGCCGGATGGCGTTGGGTGAAAAAAGATTTCCACTTAGAAGTCAATGCCTACTACATGGATTATTTTGATCAGTTGGTGCTAACCGGTGAGTTATCTGATGTAGGTTTTCCATTGCGTCAGAATGTGGGGCGCAGTTATCGCACAGGTATCGAAATACATGGTGGATATTTGTTTACACCCAAATGGAAACTCGAAGGAAACCTTGCGCTTTCGAGAAATCGAAATATCGATTGGCAAGAAACGCTTTTTGATGAAAACTGGAACGAGGAAATTGTAGCATTTGGCAATACTACTACAGCCTTTTCACCAAGTATTGTTGCCGGAAGTCTTTTGTCGTATTCACCTGTTTCATCTTTTACCATCGCTTGGAGCAATCGGTTTGTAGGCAAGCAGTATGTCACCAACACCCAAATTGACGAACTTTCATTGCCGAGTTATTGGATCAATGACTTGCGTTTCCGCTATTCGGTTACCGATAATTTCAGACTCTCGCTTTTTGTAAATAATATATTTGGCAACGACTTATTTTTTGGCTGGCTGTCAGAGCAATACGCCAGCAATGGTTACGGCTGGAGCGAATTGGTAAACGGTACCCCTTCTGCACA
>JAIULY010000166.1 GCA_022565875.1 Schleiferiaceae bacterium
CATTTATCAACGAGCTTTAGAAATTGAGTTGACGGATGAGGGCATAAGTTTTAAAAGGGAGTATAATATGCCTGTTTTTTACAAAAATCAACAAATAGGCACTAGAAGAGTCGATTTTTTGGTAGAAGGTATCATTGCAGTAGAGCTGAAGGCTCTTGTTCAATTGGAAGATGTGCATTTGGCCCAAGCGATCAATTACCTGGAAGCTTATGATTTAGAAATAGGGCTACTGATCAATTTCGGTGCAAAATCATTGCAATTTAAAAGGGTACAAAACAAAAAGTTCAATCAAAAGAATCAGGGTAATCCAAAAATCAAATAAATCAAAGTTCTGACAATGAAAGAAACAATCTTCATATCAAGTGTCCAAAAGGAGTTTGCCAATGAGCGGCAAGCCTTAGCTACCTATATTCGTGAAGATGAATTGTTAAAATTGTTTTTTGAACCTTTTTTATTTGAAGAAGTAGCTGCTACAGGTAATAGTCCCGGAAAAGTGTACCTATATGAAGCACAAAAGGCCGATATCTACTTGGGAATATTGGGTGCTGAGTATGGATTTGAAGACAAAGAGGGGATTTCCCCAACTGAAAGAGAATTCGACGCCGCACAAGAAAACCACAAGTCCTGCTGGGTTTTTATCCAAGGAAATCAGGCTTTGAAGCGTCATCCCAAACAGCTGAAGTTTATTGATAAAGTTGGGGATAAGGTTTCCAGAAAGCGTTTTGAGTCATTGGATGATCTCAAAAAGGAAATTTACAGAGCCGCCATACTTTATCTTAAGCAAAGTGGGAAAATTGATGCAGACGAATTTGATAGCAATATACTCAGCAAGGCCAGCCTGAGTGATATATCGGAAGAGGAGTTGATGACCTTTGTTCGAGAAGCAAGGGCCAAACGTAACTTTCCTCTCAAAGAAACGGATCCGAAAGAAAAAATTCTTGCTCACCTTCATTTGTTGAAGCAAGGGCAGCTTACTAATAGTGCTATGCTGGCTTTTGGTAAAAACCCCCAACTATACTTCCCAACAGCTACAGTCAAATGTGCACATTTCCATGGATTAAACGTAAGCAAGCCAATTCCCGATTACAAGGAATTTGGAGGCACCGTTTTTCAAATGGCAGATGATGCTATTGACTTTGTACTTTCCAAAATCAGCCTATCCACAGGTGACAGAAGTAAAACCAATTTAGTAGATACTACCTACGAAGTTCCTCGAGCAGTAATCGCGGAAGGTATTATTAATGCCATTGCACATCGGGATTATTACAGCAAAGGAAGCATTCAAGTTTCCGTTTTCAAAGATCGAATTGAAATCTCTAATCCAGGTTCCCTTCCAAAGGAGTTAGATATTTCACAACTGAAAGACCCACATAGTTCTTTTCCATTTAATCCAGCTTTGGCAAATTGTATGTTCTTGACAGGTGCGATTGAGCGCTTTGGGACTGGGATTCCCGAGATGTTTGCCCTGAGTGCAGAGAGAGGACTAAGAATGCCTGATTTTGAAGACAATAAGACATTTACGGTTACGATTTGGCGTCCTTCTGCAAGCACCGACCATGTTACCGCACATGATACCGCACATGATACCGCACATGATAGCTTATTTATAAACCTTGAATATTTGCCGCACCGACTCTTATGGGTAATGCAGGGAGAGCTAAGTAGGAGTGAAATGATGGAAAGATTAGGTCTTACCCATCGGACAAACTTTAATGAAAACTATCTTGATCCAGCGACTGAGTCCAATTGGATCGAAATGACGATTCCAGATAAGCCGAAAAGTAAGAAACAGCGTTACCGATTGACAACAGCAGGATTGAAAATCAAAGAAAAAATTGCAGATGACAACAAGTAAAACCAACGAAGCCGCCCTCGAAGCGGCAATAGAAAAAGCCTTAACGGGCTCGTGCTTAGAAGAATTAAGCAATGAAATAAATATAGCTGCTGAGCCAAGAGAACTATATCGTGGTGGCAATGGCTTTTATATCGGCAGTTCCAATGATTTCAATCCGCATTTCGCATTGGATGAAATGCGATTTTGGCATTTTTTAGAAAATACCCAAAAGGAAGATCTTGACAAACTGAAACGGTCATCCGATTGGAAACTTAAAATCATGGAGCGTTTGGACCGCATGGTCAAAAAGTATGGCATTTTGCGTTTGCTCCGAAAAGGATTGGAGGTAGAAGACGCACAATTCACGCTGCTTTATCAAGTGCCTATGGCGAGCAGCAGCCAAACAGTTAGAGACAATTTTGATAAGAACGAATTCAGCGTAACTCGCCAAGTGCGTTACAATACCGAAAACCAACGGGAAGAAATTGACATGGCGGTTTTTGTAAATGGCTTGCCTATTGCCACTTTAGAACTCAAAAACGCTTGGACAGGCCAAACGGCCAAAGTCAACGGCATCAAACAATACAAATACGATAGAGATATACGGCAACCTTTGCTCAATTTTGGGCGTTGTATCGTGCATTTTGCCGTGGATACAGATGAAGTGTATATGTGTACCAAACTAGCTGGAGCCAATTCCTTCTTTCTGCCCTTCAACAAAGGTAACAACAACGGAAAAGGCAATCCTCCCAATCCATTTGGACATAAAACAGCCTATTTGTGGGAAGAAGTTTTTACTAGAGAAAGCTTAGCCAATATCATTCAGCATTTTGTCCGCTTTGATGGAAAAGCAACAGATGCTTTAAGTAAAAGAACCTTGTTTTTTCCGCGCTACCATCAATTGGATGTGGTAAGAAAAATCATCAAACACGCATCACAAAACGGAACAAACCAAACCTATTTAATTCAACACTCAGCCGGTTCGGGTAAGTCCAATTCTATCACTTGGGTTGCTTATCAACTCATTGAAACTTACCCGGAACAAGAAGGGTTGCCAGGAGCAAAAGGCATTCAAAACCCCTTATTTGATTCGGTAATTGTGGTTACTGATAGACGATTACTTGACAAACAATTACGAGAAAACATCAAAGAATTTTCACAAGTCAAAAACATTGTCGCACCAGCTTTTTCATCCAAAGACCTGAAAGATAGTTTGGAGCAAGGCAAGAAAATTATCATTACCACCATTCAGAAATTCCCTTTTATTGTAGATGGCATTGCAGACCTTAGTGACAAACGTTTTGCAGTCATTATTGACGAAGCACACAGTTCACAAAGTGGAACAGCTGCGGGAAAGATGAATGAGGCCATGGGTAAAACCTCCGCTGAAGAGGAGGAAGAAGATGGACAAGATAGTATTCTAAAAGCCATGCAAGCCCGAAAAATGAAGGGCAATGCATCCTATTTGGCTTTTACAGCAACACCAAAAAATGCCACACTTGAAAGATTTGGCACAAAACAAGAAGATGGCACATTTCAACCCTTTCACTTGTACTCTATGAAACAAGCTATTGAAGAAGGGTTTATTTTGGATGTGCTAGCCAATTACACGACCTACAAAAGCTACTATGAAATAGAAAAGTCAATACAAGACAATCCTTTGTTTGATACCAAGAAAGCACAGAAAAAACTGCGTGCTTATGTAGAACGACACAAACAAACCATCGGCACCAAGGCGGAAATTATTGTAGAGCATTTTATCAGCAAAGTGTATAACACCAAAAAGCTGAAAGGAAAAGCCAAAGCCATGGTCATTACCCAAAATATTGAATCTGCAATTCGTTATTACTTAGCCATCAAACAAATCATCAAAGACAAAGGAAATCCGTTTCATGTTGCGATCGCCTTTTCAGGAAAGAAAACAGTAGATGGCGTTGAATATTCAGAAGCTGATTTGAATGGTTTTTCTGAGAACGACACACGCACCTTTTTTGATTCCGACGATTATCGCATGTTGGTTGTTGCGAATAAATATTTGACTGGTTTTGACCAACCTAAACTTTGCACCATGTATGTAGACAAAAAACTGCAAGGTGTTTTAGCGGTGCAAGCTTTGAGCCGTTTGAATCGAGCGGCAGATAAATTAGGGAAGAAAACAGAAGATTTATTTGTGTTGGACTTTTTCAATGAAGTGGACGACATCAAAGCGTCTTTTGACCCTTTTTACACGGCTACATCGTTAAGCGGGGCAACTGATATCAATGTATTGCACGAATTAAAAGGAATATTGGATGATATAGGTGTTTATGAATGGGATGAAGTAGAAGATTTTGTTACAAAATATTTTAACGGATTAGATGCACAACAATTAAGTCCTATTATTGACATAGCGGCTTATCGCTTCAATTCTGAACTCGACCTTGAGGATGAAGATAAAGTGGACTTTAAAATTAAAGCCAAGCAGTTTGTAAAAATTTACGGACAGATGGCGTCTATCATGCCTTATGAAGTATTGGATTGGGAAAAGCTATTTTGGTTTTTGAAATTCTTGATTCCAAAATTAATTGTAAGAACCAAGGAAGACGAACTGATTGATGAACTACTAGAATCAGTTGATTTATCGACATATGGCTTAGAAAGAACAAAGCTCAACTACACCATTGGATTAGATGATTCGGCAACAGAGCTAGATCCACAAAACCCCAATCCAAGAAGTGCCCATGGTAGCGATGAAGACAAGGATCCATTAGACGAAATAATTCAATCATTCAACGAAAGATGGTTTCAAGGTTGGGATGCCACACCAGAAGACCAGCGGGTAAAATTCATTTCCTTAAGTAAGCATATACAAGCCCATCCAGACTATCAAACAAAAGTTGCAGACAACAAAGACTCGCAGAACCGTGACTTGGCTTTTAAGAAAATCTTGGATGATGTGATGGGACAGCAAAGAAAGAAGGAATTGGAGTTGTATAAACTCTATGCGAAAGACGAATCATTTTACCAAGCATTATTCGACACCATGAAAAGAATGGTTGAAAACCCCAGAATAGGAAAATAAGCAGAAAGCAATGAATGCAACCTTTCGCATCCATACCATTACTCACAGTTTGTCTTTTTTTAATGGTCTGCATGCACACCAAGCGCTTTGGCAAGTTGCACAAAGCTGCCCAGCAAGCCAATTTTGCTTTTAGTGCGAACAGAACCAACCTCGTTTGAGCTATGCCAAACACTGCAAAAAAATCAGCAAAGCCTAAACTTGCCAAAGCGTAGGGCTGCCCAACTGCTCGGGCAAAAAGTAAGTACGGGCATACAGTCGAGTAGGCAAAGGGTAATTTTCCCTCTCTCACAGAACCGCATCCCGTATTGACGAGGCTGTGGTCCGCTCTATTCGTGCGGGTCTTCCCGCGCTGCATCGGCCAATTCAAACCCATTTTGGAAGGCAAAATGACTTAGTTGATCCATCAAACCACAGGCAAAATCCCCCCTTTGCCCAAACCAACTTATCCCCTACTTTTGCCACGCTCTTGCAGTCGGTTTCAACTTATTTACAACATGCTATGCCTACAGGTAAATTGTATCCACTTCTCTTCCAACCCGTCTCAAACGCCCCCTTGGTGCTGTTTCGGGTACTTTTTGGTCTGTTGATTTTTTTGGAGGCTTTTGGCGCGATTCTCACCGGTTGGGTGCGGCAAAATTTGGTAGAACCTTCGTTCTCGTTTACCTTTATTGGGTTTGAATGGCTCAATGTGCTGATTGGTCCGCAGATGTATGCCTACTTTGGCTTGATGGCGGTTTGGGGCATTATGGTGATGTTGGGTTATCGCTATCGATTCGCTATGCTGGCTTTTTCCATCATGTGGCTGGGCGCGTATCTCCTGCAAAAAACGTCTTACAACAACCACTATTACCTGCTGGTGTGGGTCAACTTCCTCATGTTCTTTTTGCCTGCGCACAAAAACCTGTCGTTGGATGTCAAATACAATCGCGTCCAGCGCCAAAGCCATATGTACAACTGGCACCGCTGGGCTCCTGTTGTACTGATGAGCATAGCGTATGTATATGGTAGTGTGGCGAAAATATATCCCGATTGGTTGGATGCCACTTTTATCCGCCGGGCTTTTACCAATCGGTATGAAAATCCAACGATTAATGGGTTGTTTAGCGCGTCGTGGTTCCATTATTTCATCAGCTACACAGGTATCCTTTTTGACGGCGGTATCGCCTTCGCACTGTTGTACAAACGCACCCGACTCCTCGCGTTAATCGCTTCGTTTGTTTTTCATCTCTTTAATTCAATAGTGTTTCAAATCGGCATATTCCCCTATATGTCATTGGGTTTTATCTTGTTTTTCTACCCACCTGAGGTAATCCGAAATCGGTTTTTGGCAGCGCAACAAGATTGGAGCAGCCGGTTGCAAGCGCCTATCCGGCCAAAGCTGACTGCGGCAGTACTCTTGTTTTTTCTAGCGGTGCATCTCTTATTGCCTTTGCGGCATTGGACCATTAACAGCAATGTGTTTTGGACAGAAGAAGGCCATCGCATGAGTTGGCGAATGATGCTGCGGAGTAAGTCGGGCTCCGTCTATTTCCGCTTGGAAGACAAGGC
>JAIULY010000167.1 GCA_022565875.1 Schleiferiaceae bacterium
ATGTAATCGATTTGGAAATAAGCGTATATTAAAACCGAACGGGTCCACAGTTGAATTTTCCAACGCCACTCGCTAGTGTTCCGCTACGGATTTTAATATACCGATATCACCACCATGTAAGATTTTTGGAGATATCCGTATAATACCTTATATGCTCTAGTAGATTCAATTACAGGGTATTAACATTATTTTTGTTAGTCATTATGTAATGGATTTGGAAATAAGCGTTTATAGCCTACAATGCATACCCTCGGCATTCCAATAATAGAAGGACAAAAGCACCTCCCTCAAGCCTCTGAGAACTATTACAATCTCCAACCAAAATTCCACTTGCCATAATTGCCAACAGGAAGCTTGACAAACTCAACCTAACCTAAATCGCTTCAAACACTTTCTTTAAGCCTGACTGAAGCTCGGGCAAACGCTGCTGTAATGTGGCTCGTACGGATGAAGATTCGTCTTCTAATTGCCCTACCAAAACCAATAATTTTGCTAACTCCATGTCTTCTTCTTCTACAACATAGCGCTCTTGATCAAAAAGCTTGAATAGTTCTTTGTATTTGTGACTCCATGAAATGGCAATGCAAGGTATCTCTTGACTCAAGCCAAAAATTAGACTGTGAAATCGCGAGGCTATCAAAATATCCAAGTGGCTAATGATGTGTTTTACCTCATAGGCACTCATATATGTGGTGGGGCATTGAAGTTGATCTTCCGTGAGTACTGGGTTTTCTTGCAAAATTGCCTCGTATAGCTGGGTGCATAGTTGTAAATCGTCCGGATGAGTTACGCCTCCTCCTGGTCGCATTTCGTTGGGTATGAGTAAGACACTGCCGCCTTTGTTTAGTAACGCAAGTGATAGCTGTACCAATAGTTTCCCATAGGGATTTGCCATTACATCTCGTGGCCCTTTTTCGAAAATGCGCATATTGGGAGAAATGCCGTAGGCTGTACCCTTTTTGCCCTTTGGCAGAAACGCCTGTAGATGCCCCGTATTCTCACTGTTTAATACACCAAAGTTAAATGCTATATCGGGTTTTCTTTGGAGCGTATCGGCGTCAACTTGAAGCAGTTTCGCTACATACTTTTCGGATACAGCGTCGCGTACGTAAAACTTTGCGGCGCGCTCGAGCATGGCCTTGGTGTTTTTCGCTGTCTCTGAATCGTTAAAAGGACCCCAAGCTTGCGGCATCATGTAAAATTTGGCATTGGGATACACAGCTAATGCTTTTAATGTTTCTAAGGGCTGCTGATACCCCCTCCCATCGTGGTAAGCAAACCCACTAACGTCAATAATTGCAGTGCAATCTAACATACTGCGGACACCTGCAACGGGTGTTTCGTCGGCATAAGGATATTTTCTTCCTAAGAATGTTTGGGTGATCTTTCGCACAACCTTTCGTGCAAAATTTGCTAAACTACTTCGCTCAACGGTAAGCGGAATAATGCCAAAACGCTGAGCAACTTCTTTTTCTTCTGGGTGGCAAATAGCATAAATCCTTGCTGTTGGATATGTGGTTTGTAAATGGGTCGCAACGGTCAAAAGCATGGCCTCTGCTCCCTTGTTGATGAAGTTTCCCCCAATCAATAAAAAGTTATTTTTTTGCATTCTTTAATGTTTTTATAATGTCGACGACATCGGTTAACTTTCTCCGTGAACCTTTTAAAATGAGCCATTGAATTCCATAAATCAAAACAAAACCTAGCCCGGTGTAAAAACATGACAGCCAAAGGTTACTAGACCACGATAAGGTATCCACAAAATAGATGATGGTACCGGCTGTAATGCCAAATATCATCGGGTATTGTATGGAAATGAAAAAGTCTTTGACTGAAATGTGAGTATTGGAAAAAGAATACCAAAGCGAGGGGACTAAAAGCAAATAATTGGCAATGGCGTAAGATCCTGCCACCCATTCGATACTGTATTGCACACCTATCGCAAAACCAATCATTACCACTACAGCATTCCATACGCCCCAAATAAAGTATTTTTTGGTTTCACCCAATGAGAGTAACACCAAACCCCGAGTGCTGGCTATGGGCTGGATAAGAGCCGTAATGGCCATTATTTTGAAAACTGCCGCAGCTGCTACCCATTCCTTCCCTAATACCAATAAGATAATGGGCTCTGAAATGAGCAATAGCACTATGATGGTAGGTATGGATACAAAGGCTAATACGAAATTTAAATTCAAATAATACGATCGATACGCTGCTTTGTCGCTTTTTAAACTGGCCAATGCTGGTAGCCCAACAGTGGTGATGGGGTCTCGTATTTGTGAAATAGGTAACATCAATAGTTGATAGGCCTTGGAATAAATCCCAAGCGCTGTTGCTCCGATGAATTTCCCAATCAAAATGTTGTCAAAATTGCGAGCGAAGTAATTGATGGCATTGAACCCCGTAATGTATGTTCCAAAATTGAGGTTTTCTCGCATGCCAGTTTTCACCAATATAGGTGTGGGTTTCCAATCGCATTGCCACCAAAAAAATATAAGACTAAAAATAGGTGTGCCAATATGCATCGCGGTAAGCGCCCAATAACCATAGCCAAAATAGGCCATGCCTATGGTAATCACGACCGCTAAAAAATTGGCCAAAAACAAAATCCGCGATAAGGATGAAAACTGCATGTGCCGATTCAATAACGCGCTGTGTACCGTGAACAAGCTGTTTATAACAGGAATGCTAGCGAACAACAGCGCGATGGGCAGCAGCCGTGGTTCTTCGTAAAAACGAGCTACAAAAGGACTTAACCCCAATAATACCAAACTGATAAAGCCACCAACTCCAATGTTTACCCAAAAAATACTGCTGAGTTCTTCTTGAGTGAGTTTTGTTTTTTGAATGATTAACTGCGCAAACCCAATGTCTTTGAAAATAAAAAACACACCCACAAAGGCCACCACCATGGCAATGATGCCATAGTCCTCAGGTAACACCAAACGGGCAATGATAGCTGTTGAACCAACATTGATAACAAAACTTGAGACCTGACCAACAAGCGTAGCCAATCCACCCTTTATGGATTTTTCTTTTAATGAACCCGTTTGTTCAAACGTGGCGAGCCAGTTGGTAGAGGGCTTTTTCAATGGTTATTTGTTGTATTGAATCAATTGCGCTGGCGACTTTTTCTGTGAGAAAGGGATCCCGCCCTCAGGGTCAGCATACCCAATCCCAATAAGCATAATGGGGCGCTCGTCGATTTCTAGGTTTAGTAATGTATCCATCTTCTGCTCCAAATACTCAATGTCTGGCCAATTGATGGGTACGGACGACAATCCCAACGTCTCCAACGCAAACATAAAACTCATGGAGGCCAATCCACCATCAATATAGATGATGTGTCGATCACGCTCGCTCAAGTAGGCGCTAAGGCGTCCCACAACTACAGCAAATACTGGTATTTGTGTGAAATAAGCCCGAATACCCATCGGTATGGCGCCTACCTTGTTTTTCATTTCCTCTTGATCAAATATTCGGAACTCAAACGGTTGACGGTTACACGCTGATGGAGAATTGGAGGCGGCCATCATGGCTTTTTCTAATAATTCTCTCGAAACTGGCTTGTCTTGAAACCAGCGAACAGACCGCCGTTGCTTAGTTAATTGAAAAAATTGCTCATAACTAATACCACTCTTTTGAATGTCGGATTGTGGATAGGGCCTCGAAAGCTGCTGCGCATCTCGGGTGGGCGCTTGCAACTTGTCAAATCGCGATTTGGCTTCCGCTATCTCGCCTTCGTGACGCACTGCCGCAAAGTAATCGCGGAAAACATCTTCTGACCATTTCAATAAATCGGTATCTACGTCACGATTGGTCTCGAGCTGTTGTGAAAGTATTTCGTAATTCCGTACCGCATCCAGAATGTAGTCTTTTGCAAATGTCGGGCGACGGTCTTTCATAATCAACCCCTTCTCTAAACGATGTACCTGGCGGCGCAAATGGAAAGTGTTTGACACTTGCCGCTTCAAGGCGTCTAAATGCATGTATTTCCCATTGATCACGCGATGATGCTCGCGGGAAAAATCATTGGAAAAAAGGAAATAATACAGGTCGGCTAATTTGGGGTGTTTTCTGCAAATGGGCATGAAAATGCGATCTTGTGCAAAAACGCGAATCTTGTAAAGTATCATAGAATTTTACTTTTGTATGTATTGTTTTGTTTCGATGTAGGTGCGGTAGGAATCACTATAATGAACTTGCCAACTTTCTTCAAAGCCGAAGTGTTGATCGTGATCGGTAGTCAGGAAATCGGATTTAACAGCGTCCATTCCCAAAAGGGCTTTTATCTGATATAGAATAAACAACGGAATCTTTGGCAAGGTACTCAGTACTGTTGAAGGGGTGCGATTGAGATATAATGCCCAAACAAAATTGAGTACAAAACACATAATCGCAAACATCATAAACTGAAACATCCCCCATGAAATAAATAGACTGATAAATAGGCCAATTCCAGCGCTCAGAACCAAAAAAACTAACGGGGGAAAAGTGCAAATAAAACCAAAATAAAATTGATTCCAATTGGTGGTTTTAATGCCTTTTAACATTACTACAAATACCGAACGGAACTGCTCAAAATAAGAGGCTAACCAGCGCGTCCGCTGGCGTTGGACGGCCTCTCCGCCAGAAACTTTCTCGTCTAATACAATGGCTTTTTCTGCATAGGCAATGAGCAAGGCGTTGGAAACCAGCCAAGTTTGCAAAATTTTGTCTTCTGAAATCACCAGTCCTTCTTCTGCCTCAAATAGCTGTAGGTAATCTTTGAAAATAGCCGTTCGCATGGCCATGGCACTGCCTGCTATGGTAGAGGAGCTACCCAAACCAAAGGGCACTTTCCGTACCATAAAGTTATAATAAAACTCACTCATGCTGTCGAGCCGTGCTGTATGTGTGCCTAAATTTTTCGCTATCCGTTGCCCTTGAACAGCATCATACCCGTGATTGAAGGCCTCGTTCATCCGCTCTAAATAGTGGGGATGTGCAACATTATCCGCATCAAAAATCAAAACAGCATCATGCGTCCTTTTAAATTTATCAAAAGCATATTGCAAACTTTTTACCTTCGACGATAGTGGCGGATCCGGAAACAATACGGTTATCCGTTCATCCTCTATGGCGATTTCTTGGCCGGTACAATGGTCGGCAACAAGGTATACATGAAAGCGTTTATAGGTCTGATGCTGTAAACTTTCTAATAGCGATTTGGTGATAGATAGGTCTTTATAGGCAGTAATGATACAGGCAATATCGAGGTAGTCGTCGCTGATGGGTACGGCTCTAAAACGCGCAAATAGTTTGTAGCCAAGTGTAGACGCTAAGGGCTGCATTAGCGCTAAGCCAATTAAAACTACAATTATCGAAAATATCATTCCCTCTCTATTTTCTCGGTGAAGCCACCGCATTAATTTCTCTGCGAACGTACATCTTTTTGAGAAATGATACTATGCCTTTTGTCATATTTCTTTACGATGCAAATAGCGTTTGACTACAAAATGTACTGGTGCAAATTTATAATTGGAAAATGCAAGGGCAACAGCTAAAAAAAAAGCGCTGCAAACCTATTGCTAGGTGCAGCGCCAAAATCAAAACCACCGATATACTAACGTTGAATGGTGAATTTCATTGTTTGATGTACTTGTGAATTTTTTAATGTTAAAAAATATGTCCCTGAAGCCAAATGGTTGAGATTTAGTCGGTGATTTTCTGTAATGTCTACCTGTTCTACATACAGTTGTTGCCCTGTGGATGAGGTCACGATAATTTGAATGTCTTTTAGCGCTTGACTTGTAGAAAGCTGTAACAAACCTGTTGTCGGATTGGGATAACGCTGAATCTTGATTCCGCCAGTCAACAAGGATGTGTTTATTCCTGAGTACCTGAGCGTATCTGACCAATCGGAGAAACAGCCGTTTTCTAAATACCGCACCCGATAAATGCCACTGGACGGATTAATCAACTCAAACAAAGTATCATTGGGTAGTGTCGCTCCATTGCGCTCCCATTCGTAAAAAACAGCGTTTGATGGCACAACCTCCATGCCCGTCAAGGCAGCGTTGATGACGATTAGTGGGGTAGTGGGCTGTGAGGTGACGTCCAAAACCAAAACCAAACTACTGTCGCAACCGCTTGGAGTGGTGTATCCCACATTGTAAACTCCGGTTTGACTGTAATAACTTCCCTCAAAAAACACACTGTCCCCTTGGCAGATGGTGTTGGAGAAGGTGTCTGTATAGGCAGGTAAAACCTGAACCGTGAACGCGACGGTTGAGTCGCAACCGAAGCTTCCGCTGAGTACAACGGGATAAGTGCCCGCAGCTGTGAATGATTGCCCGGCAAATGTAGCAGTGTCGCCCTCGCAAATCGTGGCTGATGTGCTTCCGGTTTGCTGTGGTAATGCGTTGACAACAAGTGTAATAATGCTATCGCATCC
>JAIULY010000168.1 GCA_022565875.1 Schleiferiaceae bacterium
AACTTTCAACTTTCAACTCCTTCTAAACCAAGGACGGCGACAGCCGACCTGTCTAAACCCAAACAGCAGGCGACCTAGCCTGCTGGGCTAAACCAAAGCGCGCCAGCGCATCTAAACCACTCAGGAAACGAAACACCGCTACAAAACCCAACCTCGCTCCCAATCCCCCAAGCGTACTCCATAAACTGTGAGCCGCCAGGCGAACGCAATAAACTGCGAGCAAGGGCGAAGCCCACGCAGCGATAAACCCAAGCCGAAGGCATAAACCCCTCGGAAAACGCCGCTTCCCTATCCCAACCTCTAAACCTAAGCGCGAAGCGCATCCAAACCACTCGTGGAACGGCCGTGTTCACGTCAACGCCCGCCGTGCACTTCGGCTCCGCTCAGTGACCAGCTAACTTTCAACTTTCAAACTTTCAACTTTCAACTCCTTCTAAACCAAGGACGGCGACAGCCGACCTGTCTAAACCCAAACAGCAGGCGACCTAGCCTGCTGCGCTAAACCCAACGGCGTCAGCGCCTCTAAACCACTCGGGAAACGGCACGCTCAATCCATTTTACCCCACCCCAAAAAACACCCCTAAACTTGTAACCAATCACAAAATTGCGTATATTGCTGTCGAAATTTTGATTGTTTTATTGTCAATTTTAGCAAAATGGAAACACGGAGTGTTGTGCACATGGATTTGGATACCTTTTTTGTATCTGTGGAGCGCCTGTTGAACAGTGCGTTGGTGGGGAGGCCGGTGTTGATTGGCGGAGCGAGTGGCCGGTCGGTAGTTGCGTCGTGTTCGTACGAGGCGCGGCAATTTGGCATTCACTCGGCAATGCCCATGAAGCTGGCGCGACGTTTGTGCCCGGAAGCCATCATCGTGCGGGGCGACTTTGAGCAGTACAGCAAGTTCTCGCGTTTGGTTACCGACATCATCAAAGACAATGTACCGGTGTATGAAAAAAGCTCTATCGATGAATTTTACTTAGACCTTACCGGCATGGACCGTTTCTTTGGTTGTTTTCAATACGCCAAAGAGCTGCGACAACGGATTATCAAGGAGTCGGGTTTGCCGATATCTCTCGGGATTTCACAAAACAAAACCGTGAGTAAAGTCGCCACAGGCGAAGCCAAACCCGCAGGGCAACTAAAAATAGATGTTGGATCGGAACGCGCATTTTTGGCACCCCTATCGGTGCGCAAAATCCCCATGATTGGCAAAGAAACAGGGAAAACCCTTTCTGAAATGGGCGTTCAAAAAGTGCTGACACTGCAACAAATTCCTCCGGAAATTTTACAACGTGTCTTTGGAAAGCCAGGCATCGACATGTGGCGGAAGGCTCACGGCATCGACAACACGCCCGTGAAACCCTATAGCGAACAAAAGTCACTATCGGCCGAAACCACATTCGACCACGACACCATTGACACCGCGCTTTTACACGCTGTTTTGGTGGGCCTGACCGAAAAACTAGCCGCCAAACTGCGCTACAAAAACAAATTGACCTCGGTGGTAACGGTGAAATTGCGCTACTCCAACTTCCAAACGTTTACACGGCAAATGCGCGTCTCCTACACCGCCGCCGACCACCACTTACTACCCGTGGTAAAGCAACTATTTGACCGATTGTACGAGCGTCGCATGCTGATTCGTTTGGTCGGCGTGAGCTTTGGCGGACTGGTAAGCGGCAGTCACCAAATCCATCTATTTGACGACACCGAAGAGCGCATCCGCCTGTATCAGGCAATGGATCACCTCAACCAACGCTGGGGCAAGCACTTGGTGCACAGAGCCGTTTCAATACGAACAGCCTCTGTTGAGAAATCCGCGCCGAAAGGCTCCTCCCCTCCTCCCTCCTATTAAAAAGTCCTGTACCTTTAGGCTTTTGATTTACCCCTCTTTTTCATGAGTGCTACACTACAAATACTGAACGCCTCGGCCGGTGCCGGAAAGACCTTTAGCTTGGTAAAACTCTTTTTGACCATCTGTTTGAAAACCCGACGGAATGCACAACAACAGCCGTTTTGGGAGGAAGATGGCTTCAAACAAATATTGGCGATTACCTTTACCAACAAGGCAGCCCAAGAGATGAAGGACCGCATTTTGGAATCCTTGGAAGAAATGGTTGCCGCACCCACGAAAAGCGCAATGGGCCAATTGCTCCTTGCAGAGCTAAAACTAGAACCCGAAGTGCTGTCTGAAAGAGCCCACTTGCTTTTGCGACGCATCTTGCACGAATACGCCACTCTTTCCGTTAGTACCATCGATCACTTCAACCACCGACTGATACGCACCTTTGGGCCCGACTTAGCCCTTTCGGCTACGTTTGAACTGGAGCTCGACCAGCAAAAGGTGTTTTCCAATGTGGCTGATTTACTGATCGATCAACTCGGTAGTGATGCGTATCTGACTAACACCGTAGTGAGCTTTGTAGAAGAGCAATTGAGCGAGGGCAAAAGCTGGAACATGCAGCTACAGCTAAAAACAGCCGCACAGCTCATGCTAGAAGAAGATAGCTTGGAACCCGTAGATAAACTAAAGGCCATGCCTGTTGCCGAGTTGAAAAAACTGCGCATCTCATTGCTGCAAGAAATCAAATCGCAAACCGCTATTGGCAAAGATTTGGGAAAAATGGGGAGTGAGCTAATTGCGGGAATACCCGATAGCGCCTTCCCTTATGCCAATCAAGGCGGTATCCCCAGCTTTTTCAAAAAATGGGAACGCGGCGATTTTAACATCGGGCAGCGCATTCTAAAAAACTACGAAGACGATAGCTGGGGAAAGAAAAACAACCCCCACCTAGGCGCCGTGGATGCCATAGCCCCACAACTGCGCGAAATAGTGGGACGCTGCATCGCATTCACAGAAGACGTACTCCCCGATGTCCTTCTGAAAAAATTGATATTGAAAGATTTCCATTCGCTCTCGCTGTTGCAAAAGCTAGAGGAAGTATACGAAAAGTACAAGGAAACGGAGAATATTCTACCCATAGGGGAATTCAATAAGATTATCAACAACGAAATCAGCAACCAATCCACACCTTATATATACGAGCGCATCGGCGAGCGATACACCCATTTTTTTATCGATGAGTTTCAAGATACATCGCGGTTACAGTGGCGGAATCTATCGCCCTTAGTAGATCATTCGGTGGGCAGTGGCGGTAGTGCGCTGTTGGTGGGCGACCCCAAGCAAAGCATTTATCGGTGGCGCGGTGGCGATGCCAACCAGTTTATTGCATTGACCAATTTAGAAGACCCCATCAACAAAGTTGTGGTCAATGATGAAGTGCGCGAAAAGTACCCCATCATTTCCAAACCCATTGTTGACAATTGGCGCAGTAAACGAGAAATTGTCACCTTCAACAATCAACTATACGAACAATTAGCTGGAGTACTCCAAGACCCGAGCAAACAAAAGATTTATAAAGAAGGCAAACAAGTTGCACAAAAATCAGACGGCGGATTTGTGTTGGTTTCTTTCTTAGAAGCGGCCAACAAAACAGAAGCCCTAGAAGTAGGCATGGAAGCGACTTACAACAAAATACTTGATTTACAAGAACGTGGACATGCTTACCGCGAAATCACTTTGTTGGTGCGCAACAATGCCGAAGGTCGTGCTATTGTGATGAATTTTGCCCAAAGACAACCCGCCATTCCGGTTATTTCCAGCGAATCGCTGGCCTTGTCACAAGCCATTCACGCGTCGTTCATTGTCCATTTCCTCGGGTTATTGCTCAATCCCTCAGACGGAGAATTGCGGTATGAAATTGTGGATTATCTCTACACAAATGCATTTATTGCCCCGTCCGAAGAGCTACACGTGATTCACCAACGCATTCAAAAATGCACGCATCAACAGCTTTGGCAACACATTGCCGGTTGGTTACCGGGTTTTAATGCCCGTGAGGCGCGGTCACAACACCTGGTGGACAGCATCGAATACTTGATGCGATTAGTAGGTATTGCTCAGGCACCCGATGCCTTTTTGCAGCGCTTGCTCGATTTGGCACAAGAGGTGGTACAAAGCCGTGACCCTTCACTAGCTAACTTTATCGACAAATGGGAGAGCGGCGCCAAAAACCTCTCTGTTTCGCCACCAGAAAGCATGAATGCCGTCAAAGTGATGACCATTCACAAAGCAAAAGGCCTGCAGTTCCCCATCGTGATTATGCCGTTTGCCGATTGGTCGACTCAGGCGCGCAACGACAGCAAAATCTGGGTACCCTTAGAGAAGGGACCCCTGCAATATGCGCGTTTACCCATTACCGCTACCGATGCTTCTACTATTGGTGGCGCGTACGCTTCACTAGTCGAAATCGAAAAAGACAACATCAGCTTCGACAACCTCAACCTGCTATATGTAGCTACCACTCGAGCTATTTCTCAACTTTTTATTTTTTCCATAAATCCAGGATCCAAAAAATCAACCTCGATAGCTGGCTTATTAGTCGATGGTCTTCAGTCATTTGAAGGATTTACAACCGATCATCCCTTTACGCTAGGCACCCCGCCGGCTGCGGTGGCGCAACTATCGACAACCGAAACACCCCAGGTTACCGTATTGCCCGAGCAAACCACGCATTGGAACACAGCGTTGCACCTGAGTCGCCAAGCACCAGAAGAGTGGCGAATCCGACCGACCACCTCGGCGCGTAGCCAAGGACAATTGGTACACGCCTTACTAGAACACTGCTTTGACGCCACAGCCATTGACCACGTACTGGATCTTTTTCAGCACGCAGGTCGTTTTATGAATGCTGAACGCAATGCGTTGCGCGAGCAATTAGTAGCTGTCTTTACCCACCCGGAGCTATCCACTTATTTTGATAATGCCGAGCGCAATTTAGCCGAACGCGCCATTATACTACCCAATGGAGAAACCCGTCGTCCGGACCGTGTTTTGGTTGGCGAAAGCGAAACTGTTGTTATTGATTTTAAAACGGGAGCAGCACTACCCAAGCACAAAGCACAACTATCCGAATACATCGCACTACTAGAACAAACAGGTATGCAGCATGTAACAGGCCGATTGGTGTATTTGGACGAAGGTATTACAGTGGTTTATGTCTAATTGTAGTCACATAACAGCAACTAAAAGATTGGCGTTTTGAAAGTGACAAGAAGCCTTTGCCGATAGCGAGGTTGCATTGTAACTGTAATTTCACATCCCATAAAACGGCACAAGAACTAGCAAGTTGAATGCGGTAACGCTATCAATTGTTTTAGTGTTGTAAGTTAGTACTTCTGTCCTTCTTCTGTGTTAAGTCGCTGTATATGTGCGCTTTTAAATGTTGAGTCCCCTCCGAAAAGTCCCTTTCTGACAAAGGCTGACTTGTCGGGAGATTTTTGAATCCTCACTAACAATTAGTTAGCTCCGGTCCAAAAATCCCCTCCGCGTCGATTTTGATTGAAATCATCCTTTTCGGAGCAGACTCAATGTTGCTATTTTATTGATTTTGTTTTCTGTTTGGGGGGCTGGTGTGACTTTGGCAAATGCAAAGTATTGACGAACACAATTTAAAAACGGTGAATAATGGTGTGATTTTGTCGGTTGGCTGTCTATCTCTAATTCAAATTCATTCCGTTAATAAATGTCTCTACAAAATCTTTTATGCGTTGCAGAATTCTGTCTCCTAATTTTTTTCTTTGCAGTAAACTTGGTTTTTCCCCATCAATGAGTTCTAAAACTTCGTCACGGAGTGGTTCTCTTTCAGCAAAGAGATAATCTTCAATGAGTTTTTCTGTTTTCTCGGCTGATAGATTTTCTTCTTGTACGATTTTAGAAAATTCCTTTTGTTGTTCTTCGTTCCAAAACTGCTCAAATGCAGGTGTAATGTTGTCGGGGTCGCTGATAATTGGAAGATTCTCTAAAATGAATTTCTCTATGAGTTCTCGTTTGCTTCTTAAAGTTGCTTCTGTGCTCAATAAGTTGAAAATCTCCTTTTCTGCTTTTGTCGTGTCTTTCTGTGTTTGTGATTTCAGTTTGATTAAAAGTTGAATGATGTATGAAACATTGATTTCATCACGGTGTATCAACTCCAATTCAAAGTCCACATCTTCTAGAATGGAGACTTTCTCTTTTTGGTGGTTATTTTTCACCTTTTCGTAGAGGTCAAGGTATTTGCTTTTAAAGTCCTCAAAAAGTTGTTCGTTCATCCCTAAGTCTTCCCATTTGAAGTCTGAAAAGGCTGAAAGCACATTTTTTATCCTCATCAAATCACGAAATGCTTTTATGAAATTCAGTTCATCTTCTTCGGTTTCAAGGTCGTTTACTGCGTCCGTTGTCGGTGTAACTTCCAACAACTTTTCAAAGGCTTCATCAAACTTGGCAACATAATCTTCATAAGGTTTCATTATGAT
>JAIULY010000169.1 GCA_022565875.1 Schleiferiaceae bacterium
GCTTGGCGTCCCTCTAAAGTGGCGTACTTTGTTTTGTGTTTTAACAAAAAGCACTTGGATAGACTGCTAGTTGGTCGTCTTCTTCAATGCGTTGTTGCGCTTTTGTGATGATGTGAAAAGATTTCTAATTAGACGCCTTTTATACCTCCAACAAAAACAACTTATTTTTCAAAGTCTATCTACTTTTTCACCTCCCGTGTCCCGTCTGCATGTTGCGCAAAGCGTCCTGCGTAGCGGTTGTGTACTTGATCATATTTGGGCCATGGCCATCCACCAAATTTGGTGCGGTGGAAATCGTCGAAAGCCTGTTGTATTTCTTGTTTGGAGTTCATGACAAACGGGCCGTATTGTATAACCGTTTCATCAATAGGCTTGCCTTGAAGTACGAGTAAACGCGACTCATAGTCACCGTTTACTATAGTGTGTTTGTGGCCTGCCACCAAAGAAGCGCGATGGTATTTGGGCACAGTGGTTCCAGAAACAACTACCTGATTACCCACGTAATTGTAAATGGTAGTTTTAATATCGTCTGCAACTTTTGGTAATTGGAAGCTGGTATTGGCATCCATTTTTATATTGTAAATCGCCACCCCATTTTTTGGGTCTGCGGCCCACGAATTTGGTGGTGGCGTTACAGCTTTCAATCCATTTAAGGCGCCTGCAATCACTTCGATAGACACATTCCCCTTTCCGCTTTTCGTGTTGAAAATGGGGATGTCCTCGCGCCATAGCATTTTAAAATGTGGTGGTACCAATTTGTCTTTGGCGGGAAGGTTTAACCAAATTTGGAACAATTCGAGAGGGTTTTCTTTTTCTTGCGATAAGAGCGGGAACATTTCGGCGTGTTGCACGCCACCGCCGGCGGTCATCCATTGCACATCGCCATCGCCATATCGCCCTGCCGCACCCATACTGTCAGCGTGATCTACCATGCCTTTGCGCACAACCGTAATGGTTTCGAATCCTCTATGCGGATGCCCCGGGAAACCTGGAACACTTTTGCCGTGATACATCCGAAAACCGTCTTTTATGATAAAGTCGTTGCCCAAATCCCGACCCTGCATGGATGCAACAGGAGCCATTTCGGCATTTCCTTTCGGATAATTGTCTTCGTGATGTACACAAAACAAAAAGGGGTCTTCAGTTTCCCATTGAAAACCCAATGGCTTTACTTTTTTTACTAATTTTTTGGTTGCTGAATCATTTTTTGCTGTATTGGGTTTTCCTAAAAGCGGAAACGAGAGCAGCGCTCCTGTGCCGAAAAGTAGTTTACCCAAAAAGCTCCTGCGGTTATCGTTTTTGTTCATTTTTCGCAATGTTTTGATGTGATTTTAACAAATGTAACAGCGTTTTTGGGTAAATGGTAGGAAGTGGGCATATTTCTTAGGGTAGTTTAACAAGCTAATTGTATTTCATTTGGTTTCGCTTGCCTTACGATAAGAAGCCTCAAAAGACCACGAGTTTCTTTGTCGAGTTTTTGCCAAAAGTCTTCAAATGCATACCACACTTCCATAATTTGCTTTGGCACAAAAAAAACCTCTCCGAATAGAAGAGGTTTTGATGTGAAAATTATTTATTGAGTTCCTCCGAAAAATCCCTTTCGGAGCAGATTCATTTGTTTAATCGGTGTATTGACTTTTCCAAAGCGCTGCGTTGAAGTTCCGCATTCTTGAAAATCCGTAAAGGGCTGTCATGCCAGAGAAGGCGAGGAACAGGTAGAAAAACAGAATCACGCGGATGTGCAAAGATGTGGTGTCGTGTGGTCCCATCATCACGCTGCTTGGTATGATAGCGGCAATGAAAAATGCCACACCGGCTACTGTGCGCAGCAGACTCACAAAATTGCGGAAGGGATACACCAAAATTTTACGTAGCGGATGCAGGTCGGTGCCCCATTTGTGGATGAGGTAGTACTTGTCGTTTCCGAGTGGTGCCAATAAGAGCGGGTCTTTATCTTTCTCTTTTAGGTTGAACATAGCTGCGGGAGCCACAATTTTGAAACCGGCCAAATCGACACCGTGTTTTCGTTCGAGTTGTTTGATTTTGGTCAAGGCTTCTTGTGGAATTTCGCCCTTAAACAAACCACCTGGTAAGAAACGCAAGCGGTAGTGTATACAAATGTTTTTGATGTCTTGAATATCGAAAATCAACGCTGGATTCAATTTCGAATACTCCAAATCGTTTTCGACTTCGTCAGTTGCTGTAAAAATAGCTTTAAGGATTTGTTCGTCGTGCTTGTCGTCGTCAGCCAACAATTTTTTAAATGCATTTAAAACTTCATCCGGTTCTTTAGCGAGGCGTTTTTGCTGCTCCCTCACCAATTCTCTCTCCAAGTCAACGCCTTTGATTAGCATAATCTACAATTTCTTTGAATTTAACAATGAACTATTTAGTCACCCCAAATATAGAGGATTAACCCATATACACGGAATAATGTTTCCAGAAAATTTTGGTTTCAAAAATAAATTCCACCATTTCGAGAGAAACCCCCGTATTTAGGACTTCGGCTTACGGCTTCTTTCCTATATTTGACGCCATAAAATTACAAGCATTAGAATATGGCCGATAAAATACAATTATTGAAACAGAAACACGCTGAAGCAGAGCAGGGTGGAGGAGAGAAGCGCATAGCAGCGCAGCACAAAAAAGGCAAGTTAACGGCACGTGAACGCGTCCTATACTTGTTGGATGATGGTAGTTTTGAGGAAATCGGAAAAATGGTGACCCATCGATCTAATTTGTTTGGTTTAGACAAGCAGAAATTTTTGGGTGACGGTGTTGTAACGGGTTATGGAGAAATCAACGGAAGATTGGTATACATTTTCGCTCAAGATTTCACGGTTTTAGGCGGTTCACTAGCTGAGGCACACGCAGAAAAAATTTGTCGCATCATGGATTTGGCCCTACAAAATGGCGCTCCGGTTATCGGTCTCAATGATTCTGGTGGCGCTCGGATTCAAGAAGGTGTAGTGTCTTTAGCAGGTTATGCCGATATCTTTTACAAAAACACACAAGCCAGTGGGGTGATACCTCAAATATCTGCCATAATGGGCCCTTGCGCCGGTGGTGCGGTGTATTCACCAGCGCTGACAGATTTCATTATGATGGTGGAAAACACGTCCTACATGTTTGTAACGGGGCCCAACGTGGTGAAAACCGTAACACATGAAGAGGTTACCTCCGAAGAGTTAGGCGGCGCCATGACGCATGCGACCAAATCAGGCGTTACCCACTTTACATACAGCAATGAAATTGCTTGTTTGGAAGGCATTAAAAAATTGATGCAATACGTTCCTCAAAATTGCGAGGACGCGTTGCCACAGTTTGCCTACGAAGCGAAAGACGAAAAGCGTCCTAAACTCAACACCATTATTCCCGACAATGCCAACGCGCCTTACGACATGCGCGAAGTCATAGAAGAGTTGGTAGATGCAGATTCGTTTTTTGAGGTACACAAAGACTTTGCGGAGAACATTGTTGTGGGTTTTGCGCATCTTGCCGGCAAGCCCATCGGAATTGTAGCCAATCAGCCCGCATTTTTGGCTGGGGTTTTAGATATTAAGTCCTCACAAAAGGGCGCACGATTTGTGCGTTTTTGCGACAGCTTTAACATACCGTTGTTGGTATTAGAAGACGTTCCTGGATTTTTGCCTGGCACAGATCAAGAGTGGAATGCCATTATAACCAACGGTGCGAAATTGTTGTATGCCTTTAGTGAGGCCACTGTGCCGCGCATTACGGTCATCACGCGCAAGGCCTATGGCGGCGCCTATGATGTAATGAATTCCAAGCACATAGGTGCAGATATGAACTACGCTTGGCCCACTGCAGAAATAGCGGTGATGGGCGCCAAGGGAGCTGCGGAGATTATTTTCAAAAATGAAATTAACGAAGCAGCAGATCCGGCGGCAAAGTTGGCCGAAAAAGAAGCCGAATATGCCGAAGCCTTTGCCAATCCTTATCGCGCGGCCTCTCGTGGGTATGTAGACGAAGTGATTTTACCAGAAGATACCCGCATCAAGTTGATTACTGCATTTAGAATGTTGGAGACAAAGGCGGTGAAATTACCTTATAAGAAACACGGCAACATTCCGTTGTAGGGAAGCGGCTGCTCTGCCAGGGATGGTAGCGGTAGCCCACAGGCGGCGACTGTATTGCGGCTTTGGCGGAGGGAGCGACCAACGGAAGCTCCCCGGAGCCAATTAGCCGCAAACAGGCGAGGCCGAGGACTACAAGCGAACAGCCCGTTTGGCAGCCAAATCATCGATATAAATCACCGACAATTCGGGGTCGTTGCCCCAATGCTATGAAGCGCCTTTTTTCTTTGTTTGCTTTTTGTTTTTCTGCGGTACTTTGCCCTGCTCAGGTGCCGGAGGTTTTTTCGCGGTTGCAGCAAGCGGAAGATTATTGGTATGATCTCACCAAATTGAAGGCGGGCAATGCGTTGGACTCGTGTCCGTCGGCAACTAATTTGGCGGCGCATTTTTCAGCTTCTTTTACGGCTGCTACTTACTACGAGCCGTTAGCTGCGGACTATGCGCGTTTTTTTTCACGGCATCGTTGCGAAGCGCTTTCGCTGTATGAGGAGGTGGCCTTTTTTGCGTTGGAACAGTTGCAAGATTCTTTGTATGCCAACTTTTTTCGGTCAAATGGGTATTTAGCCGTCTTTTTAACGGGACTACACCCCGTTTTTGATGGTGATTTTGGTCGGAAAGGCTTTTGGGGATTGACTTACCCTACAGCGCGAAAATATGGCTTGCGTGTGGATGACCTGATAGACGAACGCTTTTCGATTCTGCACGCAACCCGAGTTGCTTGGTGGTATTATTTTGATTTGCAGGTACTTTATAATGAGGCGGACTTAGTTCGGTTGGCTTTTGTGACCTCACCAGCAGCTTTGGAGAAGAGCATTCAAGCATCCATAACAAGTGCTTCTAATGAGGGATCGTTACCTTTGGAAACGGCGCAAACGCTGTTTGAATTAGATTTGTTACGACATGTTTTTCATGCAGATTGGATCGGAGTTAAGACGAACCGCGTACTTGGATATGATGCACAATTTGCGGACATTACTCCGCGAGGCTTGGTGCGGTTTGATGCAGCGGAGGAAGTATTGGCGCTTCCAAAAGGAGGGTTGAAGAAATGGAATCCGGTTTTTTTGCAGGGGGTATACCCAGAGAATTATCGCAACACGCCACTGCGGATGCCTAAAAAATATGCGGAGAAATTCAAACAATTAGAAGATACGATTACTGCGTTGAGTGTGGCGAAAGAACTGGGAATACTAGACAAGCCACCGGTGGTTCAAGCAGTAAAAACGCCTTCAGCAGGAGCGGCTGTAACGTATAAAGTAAAACCAGGCGACGCCTTGGGGCTAATAGCTACACGGCATGGCGTTTCAGTAGCCGATTTGATGCAGTGGAATACATTGAAGAACGATAAGATATTTGTTGGTCAAAAGTTATTGATTTACAACGTAAAGGAACAGTTGGAAGTCGCTACCCCGACACCCGCAGCGCCAAAAAAAGAGCCTGTTGAAAAACCAAAAGGCACTCCTAAGATTTATGTAGTAAAAGAGGGTGATAATTTGTGGATGATTTCGCAACTTTACCCCGGCGTATCGGCAGACGCGATTGCGGAATGGAACGCTATAAAAAACAACCAGATATACCCCGGACAACAATTGAAAATTTACGATTCGAATGATTAAACCCACTAGAACCCTTGCGATGTTGGCAATCGTTGGCCTAATGGGGTTGCTGACGATGTATGTTTTCCCGTCAGATGGTATTCGCCTTAACGACAGTGTGGTGCTAGAGTTTCCTACGCCAAAGGAGTTCTTTTCGAAAGACAGCACCCTACGCGGCAAGGGCGTTGATTTGGAAACGTTGCTTCAGGCGTATGAGTTGCCCATCGACAGCACGGCCATAAAGAATGCTATTCAAGATTCCATTCGTCAAGCAGAAATTGCCTTTAGAAAGCAACAGTTGCGCTTGCAAGTGCCTGCAAATCAATTAGAGCATCCATTGACAAACTTTTTTGCGGCACTTTCCAAATGGGACGATCAAGGCGTAAAAGGCAAAATGCGCATTCTGCATTATGGCGACAGTCAAATAGAGGGAGATAGAATTACGAGTTGGATTCGGAATCAATTTCAAGGGAAATATGGAGGTGGTGGGCCAGGCTATATTCCCGTATATGAGGTAATCCCGAATTTCAGTATCCGCCAAACGCAGAGTGATAACTGGCTGCGCTACACCGCTTATGGACGTAGGGACACCACCGTAAACCACAAGA
>JAIULY010000170.1 GCA_022565875.1 Schleiferiaceae bacterium
ACATGGGTGATGTTGTCGTTTTCAAAACAGCGCAACACATGTAATATAGCGTGTGTTTCTCGAATATTGGCCAAAAACTTATTGCCCAACCCTTCACCTTTACTCGCGCCTTTCACCAAGCCAGCAATATCGACAATCTCCACGGTGGCAGGTTGTACGCGTTGTGGATTGACCAAGTTCTCCAATATAGTCAAGCGTTCATCGGGCACGGTGACGGTACCTAAGTTGGGTTCTATAGTGCAGAAAGGGAAATTTGCAGATTGGGCTTTGGCACTGCTCAGGCAGTTGAAAAGGGTGGATTTGCCCACGTTTGGCAATCCTACGATACCACACTTCATGTGTTTGTGTTTAAATGATTAACGTTTATGCAATGCTGCACGGATGGTTCTATCAACGCGATGCTGCCGCTCGATAAAATCGCGGCAAAAGTACGGAACGATTTGATTTGTATTTGCTAGAAAAACAAGAATAGCACCAGAGCGTATAAAAAGAAGCGCACATAGCGCGACAAAGCCACAAATAAGTACTTTCGAAATGGAAATTTCACCACGCCTGCGACTACACTTATCGGTGAAAACGGCAAGGGCGCTATTGCTGCAATGAAAATCAACAAGCCTCCAAAACGACGGATTTGCTCAAATTGTTCCGCAAACTTTTCGTTTACATACCGATGTACCCAGCGGATTTTTATGAGTTGGGTGCCGTATGCATAGGAAATAACACCACCTAGGTAGGATACCGTAGCCAGTATAAAAACCAGAATCCAAGGGTGCAGCACCGTGGCATCAGCTGCCCAGAGAATGTACAAATCAGGGGGGAGAATTCCTGTAAAGCTCTCGGAAATAAATAGCGTTAAAACGATAAACCAAGGTTCAAAGCGCTTAAAAATATAGTTTGTAACACTGTTGATATCCAAAACAAATTCGCTAAACGCGTATAGTCCCGCGGCAGCTATGGCCAAAAAAATCAGCAACTTGAGGAAATTTTGCCCTAAAAAACGATACCCGCCTTTCCGCTTGTAATACTCATGCGTGAGGTTACTTCGTTTGAGAAAATCTTTATCGCCTGCCAATGTTTTAGTTTTTTGCAAAGATACAATGCAACTGCTGATAGAAGATGATAGTTTTCAGTTGTTGCGCTTTTTATAACGGTTTTAAGTACAACTATAGCTTGTTTGACTACATAGTTGATTATCAATTTATTTGAAGTGAGGCTGTGGGTTTTATTCATGGTGTTTCCTCTTCTAGCCGAACACGTCGCAAGTCAAGAAGATTTAAAGGGTTGGCTTCAAGGCCTTTTATAGATTTGGGATAGAAGCGGACCACTTGGTCGTAAAACAAGGGCACCACCGGTGCGGCAGTCATGGCCAAACTATCCATTTTTTGATACAAAGCTTCCCTTAGCTCGGCATCACTAGTCGTTCGTGCCTGTTCGTACCAACTGTCGAATTGCTCATCCTCAAAATGTGTGTAATTGGGGCCATTTGGCGAATGGTTTTTGGAATAAAACAGACTCAAATAATTCTCCGCGTCAGCATAGTCGGCGATCCAACTTCCTCTGAAAAACAAGCTTTTGCCTGTTGCTACGGCCTGTCGTAAGGTGGAAGGAGGCGACACATCCACCTGAACAATAATGCCCAAAGGTTTTAGTTGACTTTGGATGTATTCACAAATATCGAGATAGGCCGCAGTGGTTTGCAATGGAATAGGAGGTAGTCCTTTGCCGTTGGGGTATCCGGCTTCGGCAAGCAAATCCGCTGCTTTTTGTGGGTCGTAATGGTATCCATCGCCCAGTGAAAGGGACCCGGCTAATCCTGGTGGCACAAATCCAGCCGTAGCTGGGGTCCCAACGCCATTTTTCAAATACTGTATCATTAATTCTCGGTCGAAACCGTAGTTGATGGCTTGGCGAACGAGTGGGTTTTGCAAGGGGTGTGTGCTTTTTTTATCAATAAAGAACCCCAAATATTCGGTATTCAAATACGGAACGCTACTCATCTGGAAAACGGAAGTATATCGGTCGTTTAATGCCCCTAACGGCGTTAACATTTCATCTTTATAGGATGGGTCTAATCCGGATAGCAGTTCTAAATTACCCTTTAAAAATTCCATAAAACCGGATTGTTTGTCGGGAATGAATCGAATGGCTACGGATTCTAAATAGGGGAGACGCCTAGCATGGGCATCAAATAAAAAATAGTCGACGTTCTTGCGCAAGACCAATTTTTCATTTTCTATCCAGCGCTTCATGTAGAAAGGGCCAGTGCCAATTGGGCTTCTTCCAAAGGCGTCGCCGAGTTGTTTCACAACAACCTCGGGTACAATCATAGCGTAAGGCATTGCCAAAAGGCTGAGGAATGGCGCGAATGGCGCGTGCAGTACAATGGTGACGCGATTAGGAGCGTCGGAAAAAAGCGTATCGATATTGCGCACAATCCACGAACCTGGAGCAGCTAATCGGGGGTCTGCCAACCGTTGCAAACTGAATAGCACATCCGACGGGCGGACATTGCGCGATGTTTGGTTAAATGCCGCATGCGGATGAAAAACAATTGACGTGTCAATGGTAAAAGTGTACCTTTTTCCGTCCTGTGACACATCCCAGTCCACGGCAATCCTCGGTTGGGGCTGAAGGTGTTCATCCAAGTAAACGAGTCCGTCAAACAATTGATTTACTGCCCAAATATTGCTTTGTACACGAGCAAATGCCGGGTCTAGGGAGGTTATCCCTGCTGCCTCATTATACCGAAAAACAGCACCGGGGACATCAGGAGTCGATGAACAGCCCATTGCTACCACAGCCACAAATACAACAATCTTCCACATAGCGCAAAATTAACAGATTGTTGGGCAGAACCACCCATAAGTTTTTGCAGTTGTACACACTCGAATAGCATGGGTTGGCGCGCGTCTGCTTCATTTGAAACGATGTTGTCCTTGGCGTTCAAATTTTTTTAGAAATGCCCATCACAACTGAAAAAAAGTTGATTACTTCGCTTTGTAAAAAAGAAGTTGCGTTTCACCATTCAAAAAAAGCCCTCAATTGAAACATTCCACTAAAAAAGATTTGGTTTTGAGCCAATCAATTGTCTCGCAACCACTGCTAACGACCGTCACGAGAAATAGCTACTTTCCAGCGATTCAGATATTGTTTAGAGTTTGGTTTATTGCTGTTGTTTTATGGATGCCATTAGGTTGTCAATCACCCAAAGAACAAGCTGATGCCTTGTTGTTTCATGGCACCTTTTATACAGTAGATTCCAGTTTTTCAGTGGTTTCTGCGGTGGCTCTCACAGATGGAAAGATTGTAGATCTTGGCGATGTGGAAACACTCAAAGCGCGCTATGATTTTGACACACTAATTGACCTTGCTGGGCAATTTGTTTACCCCGGATGGATTGACGCACATTGTCATTTTGTTGGATATGCGCAGTTTTCACTGTACGCCGACCTCACAACAGCGCGGTCAGAGCAAGAGGCGGTGGCCATTTGTAAAGCGTACCTCGCCGAGAATGATGTGGATTATATCATCGGTAGAGGTTGGGATCAAAACAAGTGGAAACGAAAAGCATTTCCCACCAAAAACAGTTTGGACAGTGCTTTTGGCGATATACCGGTTTATTTGACCCGAGTAGATGGCCATGCAGCGTGGGTAAATTCAGCGGTATTGCAAACGCTCAACATCGATTGTGATTCACCGATAGCAGGGGGTAAAATGCTGTGTATTGACAATGCTCCAAGTGGGATTTTGATTGACAATGCCATGCAATATGTCAAGCGTCCGCAACTAGAGCTTCAGCGAAAAATAGCCGCATTGAAAAGAGCAGAGGCAGATTTGTTTGCCATGGGGCTTACCTCCATTGGCGATGCAGGACTAGCCCTAGAAGACATTTTATTAATAGACAGTTTGCAAAAGGCAGGAGTGTTGCAATTGCGAATATACGCCATGGCGGCTGACACGCCTGAAAATTGGAGTTACTTTAGCGAGAATGGCATCATGAAAACCGAAGCACTCAACGTGCGGAGTTTTAAATTGTATGGCGATGGGGCTTTGGGGTCAAGAGGGGCAAGTTTGCTGCGCCCTTATAGTGATGCCCCTGATGAATGGGGGTTTTTGTTGTCTTCGCCGGCGTATTTTGCCGAGGCCGCAGCACGGTTGTATGCCATGGGTTTTCAAATGAACACCCACGCTATTGGCGACTCAGCCAATCGGACCTTGTTAGACATTTATGCAACGTATTCCAACCGAGAAAACGACTTGCGTTGGCGCATCGAGCACGCACAAGTGGTGCACCCGGACGATTTTGTGAAATTCCGGAAAAGCAACGTCATCCCCTCCGTGCAGCCCACGCATGCCACATCTGATATGTATTGGGCTGGCGACAGATTGGGAGAGGCACGACTACCATTTGCTTATGCGTATCAACTCCTTTTGCAGCAAATTGGCACCTTAGCTCTAGGGACAGACTTTCCCGTTGAGGGTATTTCGCCGTTCAAAACTTTTTACGCCGCTGTTGGCCGTCGCGATGCAGAAGCCTATCCACCAAATGGATTCAACCCTGAACAAGCCCTATCAAGAGACGATGCTTTACGAGGTATGACCTTGTGGGCGGCACATGCGCAATTTGAAGAAAATGAAAAAGGAAGTTTGGCTATTGGGAAGTTCGCAGACTTTACTATCTTAGACCGCGATATTTTAGAAGTACCCGTTTTGGAAATTTTGAATGCAAAAGTGGTTATGACTTTTGTAAATGGAACATGTGTTTATGACATTAAAAACTAAAAAATTATGGCAATACTAGAACCCACAAGGCTATTTGATTTCGCTTATTATCAGCTAGCTAAGTACCCAAAGCCCGATGCATTAGCCACTAAATACAACGGCGTTTGGAAAAAAATGAGCACCGAAGCGTTTGTTGAAGAAGGCTATAAATTCAGTTTGGGATTGCTCAAGCTTGGCGTGAAACCTGGTGACAAAATCGCCATTATCACCACCAATAATCGCATGGAGTGGAATATTACCGATTTGGGCATCCTTCAAATCGGCGCTATTGATGTCCCCGTATATCCTACTATTTCAGCAGAAGATTACAAATTCATTTTCAATGACGCTGGAGTTACTTATTGTTTTCTAAGTGATGCTGCACTTTTTGAAAAAGTAAACAGCATCAAATCAGAGGTGCCAACACTCAAAGAAATTTACAGTTGGGACGAAGTTGCCGGTTGTAAAAACTGGAGTGAGGTATTGGAGGCAGACCCCCAAGGCGATAGAAGTGCTATCGAAAACTTAAAGGACAGCATTAAACCTGAAGATTTAGCCACTCTAATTTACACATCAGGTACAACGGGCAAGCCCAAGGGCGTGATGCTCTCTCACAATAACATTGTGAGCAATGCCAAGTCCAGTAGGGGGCGCTTGCCATGTGATGAGAATGCGCGTGGCATTAGCTTTTTGCCGTTGTGTCATGTCTACGAGCGTATGTTGATTTATCTCTACCTCTACACAGGCGTATCGCTGTATTATGCCGAAAGCATGGAGACCATTGGTGACAACATCCGCGAGGTAAAGCCCCATGTGTTTACAGCTGTACCGCGATTATTAGAAAAAGTGTACGATAAAATCATAGACAAAGGTGCCCAATTGACGGGCGTAAAGAAAGCGTTGTTTTTCTGGGCTGTTGATTTGGGCTTAGCCTATGATGTGAAAGGGCGCAGTGGCTGGTACGACTTCAAACTGGGCATTGCTCGCAAGTTGATTTTTAGCAAGTGGATGGAGGCCCTTGGCGGAAATGTTCAAGCAATTGCTTCCGGTTCTGCGCCATTGCAGCCCCGCTTAGCTCGTGTTTTTTTGGCGGCAGGTATTAATGTACAAGAGGGATACGGCCTTACAGAAACATCGCCCGTTTGCGCTGTAAACTGTCCCTTCGACGACGGTATGCGAATCGGTACCGTTGGGCGCCCGTTAGACGGAGTGGACGTGAAAATTGCAGAGGATGGCGAAATACTCATCAAAGGACCAAATGTGATGTTGGGCTATTACAACCGCCCCGATTTAACGGCTGAGGTGATAGATGCAGATGGGTATTTTCACACAGGTGATATCGGCGAAATGGTAGAAGGGCAATATTTGAAAATCACCGACCGCAAAAAAGAAATTTTCAAAACATCCGGAGGGAAGTATGTGGCACCAGCCATTCTAGAAAATGC
>JAIULY010000171.1 GCA_022565875.1 Schleiferiaceae bacterium
CGACCTTTGGTGGTTTGATTGAAGATGAAATTGGGTTCTCCATTCTTTCCTTCCACTGTTCGTTTCTTGGGGTCCATCTCAATCAATACGCGCATGGCTTCTTTATCAGCACTGTAGAACTGCATCAAGTTTTTGCGGTATTGAAAATAGTAGTTGTTTCGTGAATCGACTTCAAAATACAAGAACAGCTCGTCGCCGCGGCGTTTCCGTTGCAACTCGATTTGACCGGGAATCAGTTTGTTGACTTGCACATCCAAAACACTTCCGATTCCAATTTCTCCTTCTGAAAAGAAGCTATTGGTCTCTTTGTTCCAATACATGTAGAGTTGATTCATCACAATGGTATTCCGCAGGCTTTTGGGCAGTTTGTCTGGTGCACCAAATAAGGCCACTTCTTCCTTGTATTTTGCCATTTCTTTCTCCGTTAGAATACTTTTCAGAGCATATTTAAATGCTGGATTGTCAATATTCACGCCTGCAAAGGAAGATTCATTTAAAAAAGCATCACTCATCATTTTTAGAATATCGTCTGCAAAGGGGAAATTGAAAATCAAAGCGACGTCCGTTTCGATAAAATCTTGCTCTAAATCGTGTGTGATGGTGCCATAGCCTTCCAGTTTAACTTGTCCGGTACGGTCGCCAAAACTCATCAATCCTTCTCCAGTAGTGATGCAATCTTTGTTGTTTAACGCCAAATAATTCCCCACAGCATTAGGGTTTTCCAACCGCTCTTTTGTAGTGATGATATATGAAAATTTCTCTTTGTCATACGTCAATACTCCCGTTGCAGTGAGCAATTCCAATGCGGCGCGATCACTTTCTTGACTCAAAAATGCGGAGTAGCCGCTTGTGCTGTCGTTGCTGATATATATTCCATTATACAAGCGTTTGCCTGCGGCTTCTTCTGGCGAAGGCAAATCAATTACAATAGCCATTGGGTCAATTACGGAATTAAACTTAAACCAGGTCGTTTGAATATTTTCACAGGTTTGCTGTATTAAGGTATAACCATTAAAACGCAAGTGTTGCTCAGGCGCTGTTAAATCCACGCGTCCGTAGTAAGCAAAGAATGGGCTCAAGAAAAAGCCGTCTTCTTCTTTCACATTTGCCCGGCCAACGGTTTGTTTGGTTCTGCGGTCAACTTTAATCTCTTCAAAGTACAGCGGCCAAGGTGTATTGTCCTCGTCAAAATACTCATAATCTCCTGACCCGCTGTAATCAAATCGACCTCTAATTTTGATAGACGACCCTAAAAATTGGTGGTATTTATTATCACGGGTAGCGAGAACAATGGAGTTTTCCAACACGCGCATATCTGCTGCCGGATCTATCACCACATAGCCTGTATCGGGGAAGATACGGGCGTCTGCTACGTCAATTTCGTTAGCCTCAAATACTTCGAGCATACTGGGTTCAAGGAAAAACTTGGCGCGATCGGCAATAAATTGTAGTGAGTCTTGCTTGGGATGCACTGAAAGCAGTAAACTCGATGGCTCTTGCCCACGCTTCTTTACCTCTACCGCTTTTTCTGGAATGAGCCACTCAGCAAAATCCATAAACGCATTGTACTGGTTGATGGGGAACTCGAAAAAACTCGCTGGATCATTTAGGGTAAATTCTCCATTTTCTTTGGTGAAGTTGATTTCGCTTTTGGCATTGGCCAATTGAAAAGCCCAATCACCGTCTGGCTTCGCGCGCACTCTAAAGTCTAACGCTGGCGATTCAAAGTCTTTCGAGCGAAATTTGTAATCCTTACTATCGGTTTGTGCATCTAAGAAATCCAATCGCCCCTTTCCATTTAATCCCGATGGCGACAACGCCAATTCACCTTTTGCACGCATGCCGATGTCGTCATACATTTCAAACGGCGTCTCTTTATTTGTACTGTACATCACGTCTTTCAATGGCTCCCAATGCATGAGCGCCCCGGTTACATAAACATGCGGATGCCCTGTAGTACCGTCCTTTTTATCTATGTTGTAGGTGTTCATCAAGCCATTCACCGAATCAGGGAAAAACAAAAACTTTTCTCCGATGGCTTTGCTCGCTAGATACTCAATCTCACCATCACCGCGCAATCCCCTGTTGTCGAGGCGTAATTCATTTTTAAATGTGCCTTTTCCGCCATAAGCTGCAAACCCTGAGGGGGGTGTTTGCGTGACAAAACCCAAAGAGTAATCGTCTTGTACTCGAATTTCCTGAAACATATCGGCAAAAATTCCTGCACTGGAAAAAACACCATTAAAAAACAATCCCTCAGTGGATGTATTGTCTAACGAATCTATCTCAAAGGGTTCTAATTCAATATAAAAACGCTGTCGATCATAGACGCCACCAAACACATCCCGCCTATCATAATACACATACGACTCTTTTCCGCTTCGGAATATGGGGTACTCTGTGTAACTAACTTTTCCTGATTTGTTGTTTGGTTTATCTACTAGCAGTTCACCATTGATATTTTGCAACACATTTTTCACGTCTACAAGTGGGCGATTGCCCATGCGGTCGGGCGTAAAACTCTCCACTTTAAAGCGCATGGAGTCGATATTGGCCATGTTGATTTGAAACTGATCGTAATTGAAGTAAAACTGATTGCCCCAATAACTGAAACGCCCTGCGACTATTTTCCCATCAAAATCAAAATCTAATCCTTTGTGCATGTTGATTTTACCGCCTTTGGGATAGAGAAAAACCTGCTGACTATCCGAGAGGGCAATACGGTCAATACCTCTGATTTCCATGTCATATGAGAGCAAACTCACCGATGCATTGGCGCCACTCGACAAACCTGATACAAAGCGAATAACATCATAATCGCGCTTTTCCTCCCAGTTGTTGGTGTAATCCCAGACTTTGTCTTTCAAGACAATTTCACCGGTTTCTAAGTCGTAGTTGACAAAGCCTTGAATAGACATATTCATCATAAACCGATGGCAAGCATCCGGCGACATTCCCAACGAGCGCGCCATTTCTTCCAACGAAATATCTCTTCTACTAAAGGCATCGCCTACCGCTTTGATTTTATACAAGGGATTTACGTGGTCAAGGCCTGAAATAGCTTCAAAGCGTTCGGCACGAAAGTATTGTTGACTTTCAAAAACCACTGGGGTTACCGTACCCATGTTTAGGTTACCGAGATGAAACTGTGGATCATCTAGTTTCCACGTCAAACTTTCAAAAAAGATGTCTAATGCGTGATAACTATTGGAATACGGTGTTCGGGCAATGCCTTCATCCGAGCGATTGATGCTCAAGGTCCTTCTATTCACAAAATACCGCACACTTGATTTGGGATGAAACATCGAGTCGGTATCCAACTTAACAGAAACTACCGCCGCCTCGGATGCAAACATATCCTTGCGCAACCAAAACTGATCGGCTTGCGCTTTTACTATGGGTTCGCCCTGGAATTTAAAGTACAGCGTAGCGCGATTTTCTTTAGAACCAGCGCCAAAAAAGCGATTCCCAACCAAACTGGCGCCACCAGAAAAATCGACATCGGGAACAATATCCGTGAGGGTGAGATCTTTTCGGTAGGAGGTGAATCGCGGAAAACTAGCGCTTTCGCCTGCTCGAGAACTCATGCGCTCCTCGTACTTCCCGATAATGGGCTCATTGAAATAGAACAGTGTAAAGAGGGTCACTGAATCTGCTGTGAAAGAACTTTTGTTGGTCGGGATTTCGTAGTTGTCCAAATCGGCATAGGCAGAATCCGCAGACAATCCGTTTCGCGTCCAATACACGCGCCCTCCTTTTGCTGTAAATCGAAAGTCTTTCGGATAATACGAACCGGATGTGCCTGATATAGTGGTCGAATCTTCTTTATAAAAACCCGTTATAGTAACGTCCTCCAGTTTAAAAATGGATTGCCCTTCTGCAAAGGCAAATTCATAGGAACCGTCAAACTTCCAACGAATGGTCCCGTCATTAAACAAATCATTATTAAAAAAAGTAAGCGCATGTATTTGCAGGTAATCCGTAATAATGCGCTTGGTTGAACGCTTGGCCAACTCTGCAAAATCACTCACCCAAGGCAAGAAATACGCTTCGTCTTCTTGGTTTTTCAAATGCGCCACAATTCCCAAAAAAGCTTGCCAATCCTGAAACTCATTGATGCGTTTTCGCAAGAGGTTATTAGAAGCCAAGACCACAGCTTTTCGCTCTTCATCGTTCCAAAAATCTGGTTCGTTCCACGTCAAAGCAAAGTTAGTATACACGGAATCGACTTTTTCTTTTCGCTTTTCAATCTCCTTCAACAAGCCCTGAAGATCTGCTAGGTACGCTTCTTTGCTTTCATTAAATTGTTTGAGTTTTTGGGCATTTGCGCCAAGCGAAAAAAGAACAAATAGCAACGTGCTATATAGGGTAATCTTGGATTTTTGCATAATAGTGACGTGGTCTTTTGCTGATTTGGAGCTCTGTAATTATTGGCGTTTTAGTTGCAAGGCGCACCAATTTTCTCTTTCCTCCAATCGCTCTAGGGTAAAGCCATACTTTGCAGCTTCATCTAAGAGCATCGGAGCATCTTCTTGGTAAAACCCACTGAGCAACAACAACCCTTTTGGAACGATATGCTTTTGATAATATTGGATGTCGGCCATTAAAATATTTCGATTGATGTTGGCTATAAAAACCGATGCATTGTGCCCCTTCAGTTGATCTACCGAGCCCAGCGCTACCTCAATATGTGGGCATTGATTGCGAGCCACATTTTCGATACTGTTTTCAACAGCCCATTCGTCATTGTCTATGGCAACAATGCGATTGGCTCCGCGCTTTGCCGCCACAATAGCTAACAAAGAGGTGCCGCAGCCCATGTCAATAACCGATTGTTCCTGGAAATCAATAGCCATCAGCAAGCGCACCATCAAATGGGTGGTAGGGTGGTGTCCCGTTCCAAAAGACATCTTTGGCTGCATCACAATTTCTAATGGATACTGCGGCTGTGGCTCGTGAAAAGGAGCGCGGATGTAACAGACGCCGTCAATAATCACAGGGTCAAAATTTTTCTCCCATTCTTCATTCCAATTTTGTTCGGCAACCTCCATGCGCTCAACAGCCATTTCTTGATCGGGAAAGGTGGTGATAATGAGATTATCGAGAATGGTATCGTAATCGGCATCGGCCAAAATGTAAGCATCCAAGCCATCTTCCCGCTCGGTAAAACTTTCAAAACCGCGATCGCCTAGCTCTGCGATTAAAATATCAGACGCGGGTTGAAGGGGCGTCAACTTGAAACTGTAGTGAAGGTATTTCATGATTCTAATAGGGCATAAAGCGTGCGCCAAGCACTTTTGTATTCTGTATTAAAAAAAGCCTCCCCAAAAAATCAATTTTTAGAAAGGCTTTAACTCCGTATCTATTACTTCGCTTGGGGTACCGCTTTGATGATATCCACAAAGTCTTGCGCTTTTAATGACGCTCCGCCAATAAGACCCCCATCAATGTTTGGGCAGGCAAACAATTCCGCCGCATTGTCAGGTTTACAACTTCCACCGTAAAGTATGGATGTCGTTTCGGCCACTTCATTTGAAAACAAATCAGCCAAAACGGTGCGAATGTGTGCATGTACCTCCTCCGCTTGTTCAGGGCTAGCTACTTCTCCGGTGCCTATCGCCCAAACGGGTTCGTAAGCAATGACAACATTCGCCATTTCGGCGGCTGAAAGCGGGCGCAAGGCCTCAGTAATTTGATGGGTGACCACCTGTAGGTAGTGGCCAGCTTTGCGCTCTTCTAACAATTCGCCACAGCAATATATGGCCACCAATTGTTGGGCATGTGCTGCCTGAATTTTTTCGGCTATCAGGGTGTCGGTTTCACCAAAATAAGCCCTGCGTTCAGAGTGCCCTAAAATTACGGCGTCTACTCCTATAGAATGCAACATCATGGGAGACATTTCTCCTGTAAAGGCTCCATTTTGTTGCTGATGGCAATTTTGAGCCGCAACAGAAATGAATTCGCAATCGTCTAGTAAATCAGTTACGGACAACAAATACGGCGCAGGTGGAGCCACCACAACTTGGGTTTCACCAACAATCTCATCAGTCAAAGCGTCTGACAATTGATTGATAAGGGCCACAGCCTCTTGATAAGACAAATTCATTTTCCAGTTTCCGGCAACAATCTTATTTCTCAAAACAGGTTGATTTAAATTAACTATCTATTTTCCAACTACAAACAATGCAGAAAA
>JAIULY010000172.1 GCA_022565875.1 Schleiferiaceae bacterium
GCTCAGGAAATTCCCCACGTGCTTCGAGAAATTGGTCGCCTCCGCGAAATAACTTTTCGGGCAATAGGGGAGGGTAGCAACCTGGCTTTAGACCTCGATGATTATGATCAGCACTACAAGCATTTATTTCTTTGGGACCGCCATGATGAAAAAATCGCAGGCGCTTATCGTCTTGGAATAGGTGCTGATATTTATAAAGCTAAAGGAATTAAAGGATTTTACATACCCACTTTATTCAAAGTAGACCCGGAGCTACATCAACTTTTTTCACAGGGATTAGAAATGGGAAGAGCATTCGTGACCCCTGAATATCAGCAAAAACCAATGCCACTCTTTTTGCTTTGGAAAGGCATTATTCACGTCATCTTGCGCAATCCGGAAAAAATAAGATACATAACAGGTTGTGTTAGCATTTCCAATCAATTTACCAAATTCAGTAAATCCTTGATGGTAGCCTTTGTGGAAAAGCATTTCTACGACAAAGAAATGGCTAAGTTCGTGAAACCTCGAAAAGAGTTTAAAGGTAAATTGGGCAAATTAGAGGAGACCTTTTTGGCTACTATGGGCAACGACCTCAATAAGTTTGATAAATTGATAGAAGAGTTAGAACCAGGTAGTATGCGCTTTCCGGTATTGTTGAAAAAGTACATCAAGCAAAATGCACGGGTGATTGGTTTTAATGTGGATCCTAAATTTAACAACACTGTCGATGGCTTGATGTACATTGATATTCACAATTTGCCAGAACAAACATTGCAACCTGTTCTCGAGGAATTAAATAAAGCAACCCAACAAGCACCCCCCCTCAGTCAATTAGACTTAAAGGAAGAAAAAACTGACAGTTAATGTAATTTTTGAAACATAACGAAGGCTTAATATTTAACCTTTTGGAACCCAATATTTGGTTATAATTTTGCCACAGATTTAATGGTGTTTAGAAAATACAGATGCACATGAGTTTGTTCGATGTTGTAGTAAAGAATTGCAACCGTAAAAGGTTGTTTATTAGTGCTTTGTTTGTTTTGCTCTTCATTGCTGTTGATGTACAAGCACAGCGAACAGAACGATTAACGGTAATGAATTACAACATGCTGTTTTACCGCCAAACAACATCTTTTTGTACGGCTGCACAGAATAGTGCTGTTGCAAAAGACGGTTACATGCGCACCATTACCGGTTATGTTCAACCTGATATCCTTCTAGCCCAAGAGATTGGTGCCAACCCCGTGAATTTAGACCGTATTTTAACCAATATTCTCAATATTAATGGGGTCAGTTCATGGGAACACGCGCCTTATTTCAGCAATAATTCCTCAAACATTGTGAATGCGTTGTTTTTCGATGGTAATAAAGTAGGCTATCACAGCACCATTAGTTTAACGCTGGATTTGCAAGGCAACCCGATAGTGCGAAGTATTGAGTTACATCGTCTGTATTACAAAGACTCCCTTCTTGGGATGGACAATGATACGGTGTTTTTTACCATGGGCGTTTGTCATTTGAAAGCCGGGAGTTCTGGACAAGACTTAATAGACCGGGCGAATGCCACACAAGCTGTAATGCAAGCTTTTCAGTTTCAGATTACTGATGACAACCGATTTTTTGCAGGCGATTTTAATGTGCGGTCAAGTACCGAGTCGTCTTTCCAAAACCTAGTGAACCATCCCAATCAAAGTGTGCGCTTCCAAGATCCCATCAATAGATTGGGGACTTGGTGGAATAACTCAACCTTTAGTGATATCCATACCCAATCTACTCGAGTAACAGGGCAAGACAATGGGGGCTGTTTCTCAGGAGGAGGGATGGATGACCGCCTCGATTTCATTTTGGTTAGCCAGCCTGTAATGGACGGTACACAGGGCGTGCGGTATGTGCCTGGTTCCTACACTACCCTTGGGCAGGATGGTTTGCGGTTCAATAGATCGTTGATTGATAGCACTAACTTCAAAAATGTCTCTGCACCAGATTCAGTGATTATGGCGCTCTACGAAATGTCCGATCACTTGCCTGTCATTATGCAGATAGATGTGAATAAAAAAACATTGTCGAACAACGACTTAGTGGCCGCCGAACCTAAATTGACTTATAACAATCCGGTCAACGGGACACTTATCGTCGATTTGGCCAATGTCCAATCCGAGCAGGTATCCTTAGAGTTGATGGACTTTACAGGAAAAAAAGTTTTCAGCACGCCCATGGAGCGCAACCGGCAGTGGTTTTCATTTGAGGGATCTGTGCAGCATTTGCCCAAAGGCCTATACATCATGCATGTGAGTGGCTCGGGCTTTCATATTAACAAAAAGTTGATTCTGAATTAGTTCTCATGAATAAACTGTTCTACTTTGCGTTGTTTTTAGGTGTAATGGGTTGGGATGTCCAAGGGCAGTCCTTCCAAGAACGCGCTACAACGAGTTCCAATATGCGTTTGAATGTCACCAATTTGGGTACGTTTGGAAATGCATTTCGCGGCTATCGCGATGGCAGTGGAAATGCATCTTGTGAATACCCGGCAGGTTCTGGCATAGAGCATCTATTTGAAGGTGGCCTTTGGGTAGGTGGTGTGGAGAATGGCAATACGGTCCGCGTTTCTACATCCGCCATCGATGCGCCACAAGGCTATGCGCCGGGTCGAGCAGGCTTCGAGTTTACCGCCCCAATGGGCGCCACCTTGGCCGAACGCTCCACGTTGTTCGATAGTCCCTTTTACAGTCCCAATGCTGTTTCCCACCAAGATTATGTGGCCACGTTTACCGATGCCAATGTGACAATACCCGGATTGGGAACACCCATTCAGAATCACAACAATCCCATGAATTTGGAAATGACCATGGAAACCTACAACTGGAATTACAGTTTTAGCGATTTTATGGTTATTGTGAACGTGAAAATTAAAAATATCGGGCAGAATTTCTTCGATAGCTTGCACGTGGGCCTGTGGAACAACACTGTTGTGCGCAACATCAATATTACACCAGCAGGAGCAGGAGGTGCCGTGTTTTTTCAGCAAGGTGGTAATGGCTTTATGGATTCATTGGATTTGGCGTATTGCTTTGATGCTACTGGAGATGTCGGATTTACAGATAGTTATATCGGGCAAAAGTTTTTAGGTTCGGAAGATAAATACGGATTTCACCACCCATTGTTAGACAGTACTTTCAACCCCATGACGGGACAGTGGGAGCCCGAACGCTTGAAAACCCATTACAACGCTTGGCAATTCAACAGCCCCGGAACCACCGTTTACTTTACACCCTCAAGCGATCAACTCCGCTTCCAGAAAATGGCTAGTGGCTTCAATCATAGCCCCTGTTGGGACGATCCACTCGGTGGACCTTGTCAATTGGATTTTAGTACCGATTTGCAAGATGACCTTAGAAGAAGTGGCAACCGCTCTGATTTGCTATCCGTTGGCCCATTCCGCCGCTTTGAGCCAGGTGATGAAATTGAAATTTCATTTGCCTATATTGTAGCGCCCAAACGCGACGACGGGAATCCGAACGCGGCTAATACTCCAGAGCAACGCGAAATATTGGTGTCCAATGCCAATTGGGCGCAAACGGCCTACAATGGAGAAGACGTGAATTTTAACGGTATCTTAGATCCGGGAGAGGATACGGATGGCGATGGCAAAATTACCCGGTTCATTTTACCCGCCCCACCGGATATTCCACGTACGAAAATCGTAACCCGCGAAAATGCTATCGATGTGTATTGGAGCAATAACGCTGAATTCTCTGTTGACCCCATTACAGGTGAGGAAGACTTTGAAGGCTACCGGGTGTACATGACAAAATTTGGGTTTGATGTGATTGGACCCCAAAATTTGCAACGCGATTTGATCAAAATTGCTGAATACGATATACCAGACAATGGCTTTTTCTTTGAGACTGGATTTGAATCGGTAAAGTTGCCCATGCCTGTTACTTTCGACAACGATCCCAACGAGTATTTTTATAAGTACACGATAGAAAATATTCCAAATGGATGGCAGTACGCTATAGCAGTAAGTGCTTTTGATCGCGGTAATCCAGAAACCAATTTAGAGTCCTTGGAAAGCTCTTTGCTCGCTAACAACTTCAGAGCCTTTCCGGGCACCAAACCGGTGGAAGACATGGACGCCGATGAACCCTTTGTTTACCCCAACCCTTATTATGCGGGGGCCTCTTGGGAGGGTAGAAGTGCGTTTCAAGAAGAAAGTCGAAAGTTGATTTTCGCCAATTTGCCGAAGAAATGCATGATTCGCATTTATACAGTCGCAGGCGATTTTATCGACCAAATTTATCACGATGATAACTACGACGGGACTGATATTCGGTGGTTCCGGACTTTTGGTTCGGAAGGAGCAACGCGCAACGTTTTTTCTGGTGGCGAACACGCATGGGATTTGCTAACCGAAAATTCGCAAATAATTTCCAGAGGCTTGTATATGTTCTCAGTTGAAGATTTGGAGACCGGTGCCATTAAAACCGGAAAATTTGTAATCATTAAATAACTATTATAAAAATGAAAAAAGCAGCACTTGTTTTTTCTTTGATGCTTGCGGGTTCGTTTATGCTTTCGGCACAAACGGTTCCCTACGTAAGTATTTTCGATTTGTCTTTTGTGCCTCAGGCCCAATTGGCAGCATGTAATGACACTTCTGCCTACTTGGGAGATACCGTTCGCACACGCGGAATTGTGGTTACCGATGGTGGCTTGAGTGAAGTACCTAGTGGGTCTGTACAAGGAGGTAACCGTCCGTTTGTTTTTCTTGTAGATACAGCTGGTGGCCCTGTAGCTGGCCCATGGAAAGGTATCGAAGTTATGGGAGTGTACACCAACTCGTCGGGGCAACAAGTTCCTCACCCAAATATCACCAACGTTATTGCTGGAGATATTGTGGAGGTAATCGGGATTGTTGGTGCATTTAATAACGGATTGCAGTTGGAAATCTTGGACGCCAACTCCTTTAGCATTGTCGGTTCAACCACCACTATGCCCACACCTGCGGTGGTTTCTGTGGGAGATTTGAACGATGCCAACCGCAACAACATTCCTACCACCGGCGAACAGTGGGAAGGTGCTTTTGTAGACCTTCAAAACGTTACTGTAGTGGAGATGATTCCTTTTGCTGGCGGTAGTCGTATCAGCTTCAACGTTGCTGATGGCAATGGGAACTTAATCAACGTATCTGATCGCTTTTTGGCCATGAAGTTGCCTTCTCACCAAACAGTAAATCCTGCTTCTCCTGCAATGACAGGTTCTTTTGCTCCTCCTGTTGTGGGTACTTTCTACAGCTCTTTGAAAGGTGTTATTCGCCATGATGGCAACGGTTGCTTCACGGGTAACGGAACACGTGGTTATGAGCTTCATCCTTTTGATGCGAGCCACTTTACTATCGGATTCTCACCGCCTTTGATTACCAACTTCAACCGCGACCCAAGCATTCCTACCTCTAACCAAGATGTTGAATTGACTTTCAACGTGGCTGATGCCGATGGTACTGTAGATACAGTAATGGTATATTGGTCTGCTGACCCAAATGTTGCATCAAGTGCTTTCACCGGAACACCAGCTACTTTGGTTGCCGGTACCACAGATGATTATTCATTCAATATCCCAGCACAGCCCAACGGTACTTTTGTACGTTACTATGTTCGCGCTGTTGACAATGACAACAACGAGTCATTTTTCCCTGCTACCGCTGTTGGTGCCACTGAACCTTCTGTAGATTTCTATTTTGTTCGCAACAACGGTATGCAAATTCAAGATATTCAATTTACCCTAGCTCAAAATGGTGCGTCTCCATACGCAGGTCGCCCAGTTACGGTAAAAGGTTTTGTGACAGCATCTACCAAAATTTTCGACCTTGGGTTCTTGTATATTCAAGATACTTCTTCTGCTGAGTGGGCAGGTATTTGGTGTGTGGGTAATAACATCACACAATTCTTCCGCGATGAAGAAGTAGAAGTAACAGGTACAGTAGAAGAATTCTTTGGATTTACGCGTATTCAAGTTGCAACCGCTCAACTTACTGGTAATCGTCACAAAGTAGCGCCTGTGGTTTTAGACCCTTCAGATGCCGCTATGAATACACCTCAAAACCTTGAGAAATACGAAAGTATGCTCATCGAATACCGCGACCCAAACAATGATAAATTGGTGATTAACCAACCAAATATTGGCTTTGGTGAGTTTA